>CABVAS010000010.1 GCA_902496375.1 uncultured Collinsella sp. | reverse complement strand
CCGCCGATGCCCTCACGCGCATCCAGACGGCGCCAACCGCCGATCTGGGCTTTGCGCAGCTCGATCTTTCGCGCGGAGTGCGCCAGGGAGCCGGCGAGGTCGTCTACGGCGCCGGTAAAACCGCCGAGCAGATTGCCGCCATTATCGAAGCGCTGCACGATGCCGGCCAGGAGCGCATCCTGGTCACGCGCCTGGACGCCGAAAAGGCAGACCGCACCTCGGAGCTCCTCGACAACGGCATCGACCTGGGATATGTCCCGGACGCACAGCTCGCCCTCGTGGGAGGCAAGCCCTCCCCTACCGGCAACGGACGCATCGTCGTCGCCTGCGCCGGCACGAGCGACCTGCCCGTCGCCGAGGAAGCCGCATTGACGGCCGAGTTCTATGGCAACGAGGTCGACCGCCTCTACGACGTGGGTGTCGCCGGCCTGCACCGTCTGCTCGCGCATGCCGAGGAGCTTGCCCAGGCACAGGTGGTCATCGCCATTGCCGGCATGGAGGGCGCACTGGCGAGCGTTGTCGGCGGCCTGGTGAGCTGTCCGGTCATCGCCGTTCCCACCAGCGTGGGTTACGGCGCGAGCTTTGGTGGCGTAGCCGCGCTGCTCGCCATGCTCAACTCCTGCGCCAGCGGCGTTTCGGTCGTCAATATCGACAACGGCTTTGGCGCCGCCTACCAGGCAAGTCTTATCAATCATCTGAGCGCCGGCACATCCTGCGCCCGTTAAGGAGCATTCCATGTCCAACCATCAGCACACGCTTATCATCGACGGCACTTCGGGCATCAGCGGCGATATGACCGTCGCGGCCCTGCTCGACCTGGGCGCCAGCGAGGAGCACCTGCGCGAACAGCTCGCCACGCTGCCGGTCGACGGCTTTTCGATCGCTGTAACGCGCGTAAACAAGCATGGCATCGACGCCTGCGACTTTGACGTTCAGCTGGCAGAGGAGCTCGAGAACCACGACCACGACATGACCTGGCTCTACGGCAACGAAGCAGCTGCCGAGCACACGCACGAGCATGAGCACCACCATCATGATCATGGCGAACACGAACACGAGCACTGCCACGAGCATGAACACGTGCACTGCCACGAGCATGATCATGAGGCCCACGACCATGGCCACGAGGACCATCATCACGCCCACCACCATCACCACCGTTCTTTGCCGGACGTCACCGCCATCATCGACGGCTCGCAGCTAAGCGATGGCGCCAAGCGTCGCGCCCTCGCCATCTTTACCGCACTCGCTGCTGCCGAGGCCAAGGCTCACGGCAAAACACCCGAGACCGTCATGCTCCACGAGGTGGGCGCCGTCGACTCCATCGTCGACGTCTGCTCCGTCGCCATCTGCCTCGATGACCTTGGTATTGAGGACATCGTGGTCGAGTCGCTTTCCGAGGGCCACGGCACCATTCGCTGCGCCCACGGCCTCATGCCCATTCCCGTCCCCGCTGTTGTCAACCTGTGCCAGGCAGGCAATATCGCCCTCACGCCCGCGCCGGTCGCCGGCGAGCTCGTGACGCCCACGGGCGCCGCCATCGTCACCGCGCTGCGCACGTCCGACCAACTGCCCTCACGCTACCGCATCGAAGCCGTCGGCTACGGCGCCGGCAAGCGCCCCTACGAGGGTTGTTCCGGTACGCTCCGCTGCCTGCTCGTTCACGCGGACGCATAGCCATGGATGCCCGCAAGGCAAAAAGCCGCGCTGCCATCGTTGCGGCGTTCTCCGAGCTGCTGCGCGAAGAGGATTACGGCAAGATCACCGTCGGCGACATCATCGCTCGTGCCCATGTTGGTCGGGCCACGTTCTACGGCCTCTTCAAGAGCAAAGACGACCTACTGTCCGAGCTCGTGAACGACATCTGCACCCACGCCCTCGACGACGATGGTACGCCGCTCGACGACCCACTCGTGCAAGTCGAGCATATCCTCAACAACCTCTGGGAACGCCGTCAGGGCGTTCGAGCCCTCGTAGCCGGAGCCGGCTCGCGCGTCTTCGCCGACTGCTTACGCAAGACCATCATGTCACGAGCAGCCGAAACCGTGCCCGTCGACCCCTCAGGCCCCGCCGGCACCATGGACCGCAGTTTCCTACTACACCACATAGCCTCAAGCTTCGTAGGAATGGTCCAATGGTGGGCCTGGCACAACTTCCAAGCAAACAAAGCCGACGTAGCCAAAGACTACCTCTCAGCCATAAAGCCCCTCTTCACCTAAGTAAGAAGCTCATCCCAAATCATCGACCCAACCCAGGCCGCCACGCATCCCAAAGTGTCATTCACACTTCAACGCCCCCAACAGCAACAAGCCCCTCCCATCTATATTCAGATATATATGTTGGGCTGCTTGTTCGAAGGCAACTGGATTCCCGCAGGGTCCGGCATAGGTTAACTTTCCGCCGCATTCCGCAGGACGCAAGAAGCTCCCGCCGCACGAAGTGCGCAGCGGGAGCTTCTTGCATGTCCGAGGACGCGGCGGAAAGTTAACCTATGCCGGACCCGGGCGTTATATCAATTGTCTTGGCCTAGAACATGCCCAAGAAACCATGCACAAACAGCGCGGCCAGAGCGGCACCGACAAACGGAGCGATGCCAGGAACAAGCAGGCCGTACTTCCAGTTGTTGTCAGCCTTGTTCTTAATCGGCAGCACCTGATAGGCCATGCGAGGACCAAGGTCACGGGCCTGGTTCATGGCGAAGCCAGTGATACCTCCCATGCCCATGCCAACAGCCCAAACGATCAGACCGACGCAGATAGCGAGCATCAGGACGTTCTCGCCAGCACGGTTAGCAGCAGCAAGGATGGCGCTGATGAACACAAAGGTGCAGATAGCCTCGCAGAAGAAATTACGGGCATAGTTCGTACCCTCGGTGGTGGGGTTGGTCGAGAAGATGTTGCGCTGAGCAATGGGATCGATGACACCATCGGAAGCCTTGAACTCATCGGCATACATCAACCATGCGATCACGGCACCCGCAAAGCCGCCGAGCATATCGGCAATCATGAAGGGGATGCAGCTGCTCCACGGCACCAGACCGACGATGCACTGGGCAAGCACCATAGCCGGGTTCATGCACACGGCGCCACCAAAGACAAACAGGCAGACCGAGATGCCAAAAGACCAAGTGGTGATGGCAAACATATGGCCGGAGCCCTGATACTTGGTACCCTTAAGCACGGTATCGCAGTGCACGCCCACGCCAAAGATGATCATGAGGGCCGTTGCGCCGAATTCGCAGAGGAGTTTGGTAAGCATAAAACCTTATCTTTCTTGTCGGTTATAAACGATTCGTTTAGGCCGCGTACTAGTGCTGTGCGACGACAACGCCCAGGCCATCGGGAATGACGGCCACCTTGGCATCGGCACCCTTCATCTCAAAGGCGAGCTTGAGCGCCTCATCGAGGGTGTTGACCGGCGTCATGTGCATATCCTTGATCATCTGGTGATCGCACAGGTCGGTGACCATGATCACAGGGTGATGCGCCAGGATGCGGGCAAAGATCTGGCTCGTCCACTGGTCGGGCAGGGTCTCGTCCTTAGGACGGTCGATGCAGGCGCGCTCAAACTCTGCCGGATCATTGTCGGCGATGTTGTAATAGAAGCCCTCGCCACCGTGACCGTCGGCACAACCGGCGACATCGATGATCACGCCGCCCTCGGGAAGCGTAGCCTCGGCAGAGCACATGCCCTTCACGGCCTGATAGATGTTCTGGTCGAGCGGGTAGCCGCCGTTGGTGGTAATGGCAATCTCGCACTCGACGGGCTCAACGCCGGCAAGGCTCTTCACGAACTCGCAGCCAGCCTCGTGCGCCTTGTGGATGTCGCCGGCAAAGGAGCCGATGACCTCGTGCTTGCCGTTGAGCACCACGTTGAGCACAAAGGCAAGGTGAGCCATCTCGGCAGCGGCAAACATGTCCTCGCTCACGTGGTTGTGGCACAGGTTGCCGGCACGCGAATGGGAATCGTTCACAAACTGACCGTTGTGGTTGTACATGATGGTCTTGTAGCTGGCGATACCAGGCAGGACGGACTTGCGGCTACCAGAGAAACCGGCAAAGAAGTGCGGCTCAATAAAGCCCTCGGCAAGCAGCAGATCGCAATCGGCAGTAATCTTGTTGATGATGCACTCGCCGCCAGAAGGCAGGGTGCCGATCTTTTTCATCATGCTGTCATCGGTCGCGACGTGCATAACGATTTCCTCGTTGGCAACGATCTCCTCGCCGTACTTGTTGACGAGCTCCTCGTGCGTCGACGGACGATGCATACCCGTAGCAACCAGAATACGCACGCGAGCCTCGGGCGCAGCAGAATGGATGTGATGCAGCAGAATAGGCATCGTCACACGCGAGGGAACGGGACGCGTATGATCGGAGCTAATAATGACAATATCCTTCTTGCCAGCACAAAGCTCCTCGAGCGACGACGAGCCATAAGGGTTGGCAAGCGACTCCTCTACCAGCTCTTCCTGCGATTTTGTAGTCTTAAACTCGTTTTGATGACCTTCCATCACACCCGCGAAGTTCTTATCCTCGAGCTCCAGATGCAACGTCTTGTGGTCAAACGGCAGTTCACATTCAAACAATGACGAGCGCCCTCTTCCTTTTCAACTGACACACTAGATAAACCGTTGGAAGGATACGCCGCTCACCGAAAAACACCACCGTCCACCGACTCATTAACACAACGTTCATATTTGACCCACAACAAAACGGCCACGACCCCAAACGGGACCGCGGCCGCTACAGTCGTAAGGCAAGAAGCGCCAAATGCATCTCAATCCCGATCGATAAGACGCGAGGCGCGAAGCGCCAAACGCGCCGCCGGGACAGACCCCGTCCAAAACGCGCGAAGCGCACCAATATTCCCCCAGCCAGTAATCCGCCGAAGACCGGACATCGCAGGGCCCGCCATCAGTTTTCTTTTAGGCACACTCCGCAGGACGCAAGAAGCCCTCGCCGCACGAAGTGCGCAGCGAGGGCTTCTTGCATGTCCGAGGACGTGCCTAAAAGAAAACTGATGGCGGGCCCGGACGACTACAGGGCTATCGATTACCCCGTGTTCTGCAATCCTGCCGAGACGCCGGTCACAGTCGAAAGAATCAGGCTCATGTACTCGGCCTTCTTCTCCTCGGCCATCTCGTCCTGGTTCATACGCACCTCGCGAAGGGCGCGGACCTGGGCGATGGACAGGGCGTCGACGTAGGGGTTACGCACGCGAACGGCGCAGCCGAGCACGCGGCGGCGCTGCAGCGGCCACTCATCACCGACGATGGCAAGGACCCACTTACGGGTGAGCTGCATCTCGGTAAAGACCTTCTTGGACAGATCATCGCGGTCGCCCAGATGCAGATACATCTTGGCGATGCGCTGATCGGTCTTAGCAATCGACATCTCGATGTTGTCGATAAAGGTGCGGAAGAACGGCCACTCCTGGTAGGCAGCCTTGAGCTGGTCAAGATCGCCAAGCTGCTCGCAGGCGGTGCCCAGACCGTACCAAGCGGCCAGGTTAATGCGCGCCTGGCTCCAGCTGAAGATCCACGGGATGGTACGCAGGTCATCGAGCGACTTGGCGCCCAGACCGCGCTTGGCGGGACGCGAGCCGATCGGCAGCAGACCGACCTCGGTCAGCGGCGTCACGGTCGAGAACCACGGTGTAAAGTCCTCGGTGTTCAGCAGGTCCAGATAGCGTTCGTGGCTTGCAGTGTTGAGCTTCTCGGCCATATCCCAGAACTTCTGCGTGGTCTCGGTGTTGGTCTTCTCGACACTCGGGGCCGACTGCAAAAGCGTTGCGGCGGCAACGGACTCAACATGGCGCTGAGCCAGCGTGCGGTTGCCGTAACGGGCAAAGATGACTTCGCCCTGCTCGGTAAGCTTAAAGAAGCAGTTGACCGAACCCTTGGGCTGCGCCAGCACGGCCTTGTTGGCCGGGCCGCCGCCACGGCCCACGGCACCGCCGCGACCGTGCATGAGCACCAGGTCGATATCGTTCTTCTCTGCCCACTTGGCGATGCGCTCCTGCGCGGAGTGCAGCGCGAGCATGGCCGTGGTAGGACCGGCATCCTTGGAAGAGTCGGAATAGCCCAGCATGACCTCCATGCGGCGGTTGGTCTGGGCAAGGCGCTTTTGCACCACGGGCAGCGTAAGCATCTGATCGAGCACGTCGACGCAGCCCTCGAGGTCCTCGAGCTGCTCGAACAACGGGATCACGTCGAGCTCGGGGACATCCTCCTCGTGTGCAAAGGACAGGTGCGCCAGCTCAAAGACGTCGGCCACATGCTGAGCGCTCTTGGTAAACGAGATGATGTAGCGGTGCGCCATCTTCTTGCCGTAGCGCTTTTGGATGGAGCCGATAGCGCGGAAGGTATCGATGACCTCGCGCGTCATGGGCTGCAGGTCGCCATGGATACCGTTCTCGTGGATATCCTTAAGGGCGCGGGCATGCACCACGGAGTGCTGACGGAACTCCATCTCGACCATATGGAAGCCGAAGGACTCGACCTGCCAGATGATGGTTTGGACCGGGCCGTAGGCAGCACGGACGGCACCGCAGGCGGCCAGCGAACGCTGGACGACGCGCAGGTCATCCAGGAACTCGTCGGCGCTGTGGTACATGGTGTCGGTGATACGACGGACGGTGGCGTTCAGGCGGTCGGCCATGACGAGCATGACGGCGCGATGCGGCTCGTGCTCGGAGATCAGCTCGGCGCGGGCCGTGTAACGAGGGCTCATCTCGACCTGATGGTTCCACAGGTTAATGAGCTCGGCCGACGGCTTGCTGTAGGTAGCCTCGAGCGTGAGGTTGCGGCCGATGTGGCGGCACTTGTCCTCGAGCTTGAGCACCATGTGCGTAAAGTACTTGGCGGCGACCTCACGGCTCACCTTGGCGGTGACGTTGGGGTTACCGTCGCGGTCGGAACCGATCCAGCTGCCGGGATGGAAGAACGCCGGGCACAGCGGCGGCACAGTACCGGCCTTGTCGCCCAGCACCCAATCGTCAAAACGACGATAGATAACGGGGATAACGTCGAACAGCGTGTTATCGAAGATGTCGATGATGGTATCGGCTTCCTCGACCGGCGTGGGCTTCTTGAGCGCGATGGGGCTCGTACGCACCAGGGCGTCGATCTCCTGCAGCATATGGCGCTCGTTCTCCACCAGGTCGGAGCCGCCCAGACGCGGACGCTCCTCCAGCAGGTTGGAGATACGGCGGATCTTGCCCTCGACGGCCTTACGACGGGCCTCGGTGGGATGTGCGGTAAAGACAGGGTGGAACTCGAGCTTGTCGAGCAGCTCGTTGGCACCCTCGACACCCAGCTCATTCACCAGCTGGTGATAGGCAACGGTAAGCTCGTTGGCAGGATCGACCTCGGTATCGGTCGACGCACCGGCCTCGCGCTCGCGCAGCTGCGCCACACGGTAGTTCTCCTCCGACAGGTTTGCCAGATGGAAAAAGCTCGTAAAGGCGCGAACGATGACCTGCTGCTTATCGAGCGGCAGGCTGTCGATCAAATCGACGACCTCACGAAATGCCACGGCAGTGGGCTCGTCGGCGGTGGGCACGCCCTGCTCGTCGACGGCTTCGTCGGCAGCGCAGGTACCGGGGTTGCCGGCATTGACCACAATCTCGGCTGTCAAAATCTTGTCGAACAGGTCCGCGATCTCGGGATCATACTCGCTAAGCACACGGCGCTCCAGGCGCAAGAACAGCGCCAGATTGTCGCGCAGCTCCTCGGGGATCTCGATCTCGGCGAGACGCTCCCTGGACTCGGCATTCGAGCCGATTCGGTTAACGAGGCGGTTGACCACGGCAGCGACGCGCGCCGCGGCTTCGGGTACAGACTGGTTGCTTAGGTTCTCAGCCACGTTTCCTCCCATTCCTCCTTCTATGCACGTAACATGCGGTATTCATTATAGGCGCTTGAGAAATACTTTCGACACTGATTGCGCTTTACCACACAAAAGTATTTTCTGCATTGCAAAGGTTTTTGCCCTAAATGGTCGTATTTCTCGGTGGGCGGCATACGTAAACGGGGGCATTCCGCATAAAAGCGAAACACCCCCGTAACAATCGCTCTCCATGAGCAGGGCACGTTAGCAGGCCCGAAGCTCAAAAAGATGCGCTACAGGCGCTCGCGAACCGCCTCGACGACGTTGTCCAGATCGGCGAGCACCTCGTCATGGCTCTGCATGTCGCGCACTTTGACCTTGCCGGCGGCAAGCTCGTCGCCACCCAGGACCAAGATGAGCTTGGCGCCTACCTTATCGGCTTGCTTAAACTGGGCCTTGAGCGAACGACCCTGATAGTCGGCCTCGGTCACGATACCTGCGGCGCGAAGCTCCTGCGTAATGGCAAAGACGTTCTGACGCAGCTCCTTGCCGGCGTTGGCGACATAGACGCACGGGGCCTCATCGGCACCCAAATCGCTGCCAAAGGCCTGCAGGGCCAGCAGGGCGCGCTCAAAACCGACAGCAAAGCCGACGCCCGCCGTGGGCTTGCCACCCTCGAGCTCGACCAGGCCATCGTAGCGGCCGCCGCCGCCGATGGAGCCGACGCCGGCGCCAGGGGCCTCGACCTCAAAGACAGTACGGGTGTAGTAGTCCAGGCCGCGCACCAAGGTGGGATCCTCGACATACTCGATACCGGCGGCATCCAGATAGCGCTTGACCTGCTCGTAGTGCTCGCGGCACTCATCGCACAGGTTGTCACCCATCAGCGGAGCCTCGGCCATGATCTCGCGGCAGTGGTCGTTCTTGCAGTCGAAGGCACGCAGCGGGTTGAGCTCGGCGCGCTCGCGGCACTCATCGCACATCTCGTCGACGTGATCGAGGATGAACTGCTTAACCTGCTCGCGATAAGCCGGACGGCACTGGGCGTCACCCATCGAGTTGATGAGCAGACGAAGCTTGGAAAGATCGAAGCCCAGGCGCTTGTAGAACTCCATGAGCATGATGATGCACTCGGCGTCTGCCGCCGGATCGGGAGCGCCGAGCCACTCGATGCCCACCTGGTGGAACTGGCGCAGGCGGCCCTTCTGGGGACGCTCGCCGCGGAACATGGCCTCGGCGTAGTAAGCCTTAAACGGCGTGGAGCCCTGGGGCACCAGATTGTTCTCGACGACGGCGCGCACCACGCCGGCCGTGCCCTCGGGGCGAAGTGCCAGGCGCTGCTTGGGCTTGAGTTTGGTGTCGGTGCCCTCGGTAAAGACGCGCTCCAGGTTGGCACCGCTGAACACGCGGAACATTTCCTTGCGCACGACGTCGGTCGACTGGCCGATACCGTGGACAAACACGTCAACCTGCTCGATCGCGGGCGTCTCGATGGGTTTAAAACCAAACGGCTCGAACACGCCGGCCGCAATCTGCTGCATCTTTTGCCAGGCGCGCATCTCGGCGCCGATAAGGTCGCGGGTTCCCTCCGCCTTCTGTGCCTGCATGGGCAAACACCTTTCTTTTGTATCGCGTCATAGGTAGTGGACATTATACGGCACAAAGCAGCAACGCGGCGGCGCGCCTGACCGAACGAGGGTATGGGGACTCGTTCGGCCAGACGCGCCGCCGCTGTTTGTGATCCCTTTTCCTCCGTCCCCTTCGGATCACGTGATCCCTTGGGGACGGAGGAATAGGGATCATTTCGTAGGCCCGTGGCCGCCTTGGAAACCGAATGATGGTACGAGCATCCATTCGGCTTCCAAGGCGGCCACGGACAGAACGGGACGAACAGAAAAGAGCGACGGACGCCTACTCCCCCGCCACGTTCGCGCGCAGCTTGGCGGCGATGGGCTCGGATACCAGCAGGAACACGAGCATGACCACGGAGCACGCCAAGCACACGATCCAGGTGCTCGCAAAGGAGCCCGAGACGGCAAAGAGCACGTAGACCTGCCACAGCTCACCGACAAAGCTCATGCCGGCAAGCACCGCCGAGGTAGCGATAACGGTAAGCGAGCCCAATACGCGGCCACTCACCTTATCGGCAACATGACCGATAACGAGCGAACCCACGACACTCACCACGGTGGAGATGGCATTGGAGACGTTGTACTGCGCAAGGGAAATACCCAGGTTGCTGACGATCAGCGGCTGGAACAGGCTCATGCAGTTGACGAAAATCGTGTAACACGTGGCCATGATCACGAAGCCGGAGGCCACCACGAGCCAGCCGGGGAAGAACTTACGCTGCTGGGGCATACTGCTCCTTTTAGACAAACGAATAGCCTGCGCCGGGCGCCGGTAGTGCCCAAGATTGCCTTGAAAGACAAGGGCATAGGCCTTACGGCCATGCCCGCAGGCTTGAAAGGCAAGGTTGGGTGCTACCGGTGGTCGGCGATATAGCCCAAAGCGACGGCGGTATAGGCCGCGGCACCGAGCGGCAGCTCGGCATCGTTAAAACGTGCCTTGGGATGGTGTTGGGCAAAGTGCTCGTCCGTATCGGACACAGCTGCGCCGATCGTAAAGTACGCACTCGGCATCTCGCTCGAGATAAGCGCAAAGTCCTCGCTCGCCATGGCATGGAACAGCGGCAAGAAGGCGGCCTTGGGCAGCGTCGCACCCACATAGCCAAGCGAAGCCTGGGTCATGTCGTCATCGAGCACGAGCGGGGGAACATCCGAGAGCGTCTCGATGGTGGCCGGCGTGCGATACGTTGCGGCCACGCCGTTGACGACCTCGGCGATACGCTCCTTGAGGTGCTCCATGAGCTCAACGTCGAAGCCGCGCAGCGTGCCTTCGAGCACGCAGGTATCTGGGATGACGTTGGCCGCTTGACCACCGGCAAACTTACCCACGGTCAGTGCGACCTCCTTGGCCGCCGGCACTTCGCGAGCGATAAGCTCCTGAAGCGCCAGGTGCACATGGACGCCGGCCGTGATGGGGTCGATGCAGATCTCGGGGCTCGAGCCATGGCCGCCCTTGCCCTGCAGCGTGATGCGGAAACCGTACACGCCCGAGAGCGCCGGGCTCCCATAGAGCACCAGGCCAAGCGGCGATTGGCTGTTAACATGCATGGCAAAAGCCGCCTGAGGACGCGGGTTCTGCAGCAGACCGTCGGCGATGGCGGCGCGGGCACCCTCAAAGGTCTCCTCGCCCGGCTGGAACAGCAGTTTGACAGTAGCGTTGGCGTCGACAAGCTCGGCCTCGCGGGCCTTGAGCAGGCGCGCCGCACCAAGCAGCGCCGTCGCGTGCATATCGTGACCGCAAGCATGCATGCAGCCGTTCGTAGAGGCGAAAGGCTCGCCCGACTCTTCGGCAACGGGCAGGGCATCCATGTCGCCACGCAGCATAATGACCGTACCGGCCTGTTCGTCCGTGCAGGCTCCATTGCCCTGGGCCGCGGCGGCACCGGCACCGACAAGGCCCACAACACAGGAACCATCGACGAGCGTGGCAAACGGGATGTCCATCTCGGTCAGGCGCGCCTGGATATACGCAGAGGTCTGCGGGAGGCTATTACCCAGCTCGGGCATCTGGTGCAAATCGTGTCGCCACGCAGCGAGCTCGCCTGAAAAAGCCTGAGCCTCTGCAACAAGACCGTCACCGATAGCGGCCTGCGCCGCCGCGGTGGCCTTGGGCGCTGATTGCGGTTGAAAATCGGACAGAGCTGGTGCCATAGATGCCCTCCAGTGAAGTTTTAGCAGTAGGCACTTTCATGTTCTAAAGTGCAATGCATAACTTTAAAGGCGAGGCATAAAAAAACGCCACCCCAGAAGGGCGGCGCAACAAGTTGTTTACAATCGCGTTCGCGGCTTTTTGCGCAAAAAGTCGAAATGCGTCTCGCTCAAAATAATCGATAGGAAGATGAGGGCGAAGCCGGCGAGCAGGCGCGAGGTGAGCGCCTCCCCCATCAGCAGCACCGAGAACAGCGCACCCGAAGGCGACTCCATGGAAAGGAGCAGCGAGCCCGTCGAGGCCGGGACATGCGCCAGGCCGACGTTTTGGATGAGCAGGGCCACGCACGTACAGCCCACCGAGAGAAACGCCATCGCACCGATAAAGCTCGGCGTCCACACGGACAGAGGCGCTTGGGTCTCGAATAGCAGCGACGAGACCAGGCTCAGCACGCCGTTGCCCATAAACATCCAAAACGTGATGACGTTGATGTCCATTTTGCGACCGTACTTGGCGGTCACCGCCATCTGGATGGCGAAAAAGACCGCACCCGCCAGCGTAATGACGTCACCGATGTTGAACTCGACGCTATCGAGCGCCACCAGGCCAATGCCCGCCAAGCACAGCAGTGCTGCACCCAGGTTGTAGCGGGTGAGCTTTTCGCCGCTCAGAAAATAGCTCGCGAACGGCACAAGGATGCAATACGTGCCCGTCAAAAAAGCATTCTTGCCTGCCGTGGTCTGCGCCAGGCCGACCGTCTGCAAACCGTAGGCACCCCACATGAGCGCGCCCATGCCAAGCCCGACGATCAGGTTGCGGGCATTGAAATGAGCGACGATGCGCTTATGGAAAATGGCAAACATTACCAGTGATGCCGGGAGAAAGCGAACGTAGACCAGCTCGAACGCCGGAATGGTGTCGAGCGCGCCCTTCATAGTGGTAAAGGAGTAACCCCAAACGACCGCCACCGAAAGGAGCAGGACCTTCCAGAACAGCGGCGAGCGTGCGCCGGCGCCGCGAGAGGCACCACCGGCACCCAGGTCTTCGCGGGCTACAGGGCTATCGGGCAAGTTTTCGATTACGTTGGCAGCGTATTGGGCCATGGAACATCCTCACACTCAATCTGGGCGTGGTGTCCGCACGCGTATGGCTGCGTGCCGCCTCATGGTCAAATAAAAACGGGGCGCACCGGACCCCCGGCACGCCCCGCTACTGTAGCAACAACCAAGCAACCCACGCAATCCAGCCCGCTAAAGCGTTTTGTTCCGCCGTTCTACCGAACGGCGGACCGGCCGACGCTGCATCAGCGTTAACGCTGCCGCATCAAATTAGCTTTGTCGACTCCAGCTTTTCGATAATCCAGTCGTTGGCTTTGATGACCGGACGGCGGAAGACGACGCCCAGGGCTAGCGACGGAACCAGATAGCTCGCCAGAATACCCAGCTCAACCCAGTACTCCATATGGTAGGCGCCAGCCATGGCGGCATGCATGGCGTTGATACCGTGAGTGAACGGCAAGAACGGATAGATCGCCTGGAACACAGGGCCGGTCATCTCGATGGGGAATGTGCCGCCCGAACCACCGACCTGCATGACCAACAGCACGACAGCGAGCGCCTTGCCGATATCGCCAAACGACACCGTAAGCGTGTAGACGATATTGGAGAACACGAGACTCGCGACCCAGCCCGCCAACACAAACTGCAGCGGGTTGTCGCACTGAATGCCAAAGAACAGGATGTCGCCCGCGCACACGAGCGTCGCCTGTAGCAGGGCCAAACCGCCAAAGAACAGGTAACGACCCAGGTAGATCTCGTGCAGGCGCACGGGGATGAGCTCGTTGATGAGCTCATCGTCAACCGAGACCTTCATCATGGCCGCCAGTACGATCGAGCCGACCCATAGCGACAGAATCGTGTAGAACGGCGCCATGGCCGAACCGTAATTGCGAATCGGATAGACCGGCTTGCGGTCGAGCGCGACGGGGCCAGAAAGCGACACGGCCAGACCCTCGGGATCATTGCCGATCATCGTCTTGATCGTAGCGAGGTCATCCGACATCAAGGCGCCGTCGAGCTCGTCCTTAAACGCGCTGATCTTGTCCGACGCCTCGCCCAGCTGATCGGAAGCCTTGTTGACCAGCTTTGCAGCCTTAGAGAGGCCCTTTGCCAGCGAACCGGATGCGTCGGTCAGGTCGTCTACGGCACTATCCAGATCGCCCGAAATACCATTCAGTGAATCCAGAACCCCCGAGACGGTCTTCTTGAGCTCCTTGGCCTTAACCGAGAACGTGGAATCGTAATCGGATTTGGCACCCGCGATACCGGCCTTGGCATCGGCGATGGCCTGATCGACCTCGGCACGCGAGTTGTTGACCTCGGCCATGCTATCAGAGAGAGACTTCGCGGTGGCCGCCAGATCCTCGGCATTGTTGCGGTACTCAACGGCGATTCTGTCCAGCGACGTCGCGGCGGACTTGAGGCCGCCCTTCAAATTCTCATCGCTCACCTGGTCGGCAAGGCTGCGGAGCTGATCGGCCATCTCATCGATATCCTTGGCGCGCGTATTGAGTGACGCTGCGCCATCGTTGAGCTGAGACACCGTAAGATTGACATGCTGGTTTGCAGTGTCGAATGCCTTTGCGAGCTCGGTAGAAACGTTATCGAACGAACCCGCACTTCCATCGATCGCGGCATCGATGGCATCGTTTGCCGCCTTAAGCGCTTCTTTGGAATCATCGATGCCGCTCTTGGCATGCTCCATCAACCGCTTGGTCGACTCATCGACCGTACCCGTCTGCTGGAGCATACCGCTCGCCGACGTCAACGAATCGGACGTAGAGCTCAAAATGCCCGCCAGCGACGAAGCATTAGCCTGAACGTCTTGCAGGTCCTCAATCGAATCGCTGAGCGTCGAGGACAGGTTGGCGATAAAGTTGCTGACTTGGTCGGTGCTCATGTAATCGAGCAGGCTGGACACCGTCTTAAGACCGATGCTCGTAATGGTCTCGGTAAAAGATTCGTTAACCTGGTTCTGAACGGCGCTCGAACCCTTCTCGGTCACGATCTGCGCGATGGCGTTGGCCTTCTGGTTCTCGTAAAACTCGATATCGGCGTGTTTCACGTCGGTCGAGAAAAGCGTCATCATGTCGGCGCTAAACGTTTTGGGGATAACGACGGCAGCATAGTACGCGCCCGACTTAACGCCCTCGATAGCCTTTTCGCGATCGTTAAGCACAACCCAATCGAAGCTCTCGTTGCCGCGTAGGGTGGCGGTCACGTTTTCGCCCACGTTAACCTCGACGGGGATCAGATCGCTCTCGTAACCCTCATCGGTGTTGACCACGGCGATCTTAAGATTGCCGGTGTTGCCGTACGGATCCCAGCTGCCGGCGATGTTAAACCACGCGTACAGACACGGCACGATAATGAGGCCCATCACGACAACCAAGCCGATCACGGAGCGAGACACGTTTTGGACATCGCGCTTAAACAGATGCAGGATGTTCTTCATTTATGCCTCACCTCCTTTGGAGTGCTTGCCGAGCGGGGCGTTCTTTTCATTCATCACAAACGTGTCATCCCCGTTCTCGGGCACATGGGCCGCATCGCGATGACCACATTGGTTGACAGCCTGAGTCTTGGGTTCAGACCCCCGCTCGCTCGCATTCAAGCCGAACATGCGACGAGCGGCAGGAATGGCGGCCGTGTGTTCACGCATCTCGCGACGCAGGTCCTCATCCGAAAGCGCCGAGATGCGCATCTGGGTATTGAGGCTCGCGCGGATATATTCGATATTGATAAGCCAGCCGCAGATGGCAATAACCGAGATGATCCAAATGACAAGCAGGATGATCTTGCCGTTATTGTCGATATCGAGAACCGTCGACAGGACAAAGAGCAGGACCTGAACGCCCACCACGGCGGCAAAACCGCCCTTGATGTAGTACGGGTAGCGATGTTCAAAGGCGACCGCATGATCGAGCAGTTCGCGACGGTACGAATCGGAATCGAGCATGACACGCATGGCCGTGCGCAGCGAGTAGCGCTGGCGCGGCAGGTCGTTGGACTCGCAAATCATCATACCGGTCGTGGAAAGCTGTTTATCAAAGAGCAGGTTAAGGTTGAGCAGCAGCGGACGCAGCTGCAGGCCGATAAAGAGCGCCACGATCAAGAACACGCCCAGAATGCACAGGTTAAACAGGTAGTTGAACGAATACATGCCGCCGACCGTCTCGCGCAGCAGATTGATGCCGTAGGTAAAGGGCAGCAGCGGGTGCAGCCACTGGAAGAAGCCGGGCATCATCTCGATGGGGTACATGCCCGACGAACCCGGGATCTGCACGATGACGAGAATGACGCCGATAGCCTTGCCGATATGCTTAAACGTGGTGGACAGCGCATAGATGATATTGACGTAGGTGAACGAGATGGCGATGCCGCCCAGCACGAACAGCAGCGGGCTGACGCACTGCACGCCGATCACCAGATCGCCTACCGTAACGATGATGGCCTGGAACGCGCCCAGGATCACCAGGAGCAACCAGCGTCCAAAGTAGCCCTGACGCGCGGTAAAGCTGCCGATGCCTTCGCGGTCGACCTCGAGCTTGTAGATGGCGATAAGCACGTAGCCGCCCACCCACAGCGCCAGATTGGTATAGAACGGGGCAATGCCCGAACCAAAGCTCTTGACCGGATAAATTGACTTTGAGGTCAGCTCGACCGGAGATGCCATGAAGTCTGCAACGTCATCGACGTCGACGCCCATCAGGCCGGCCAGCTCGCCCATGGACTCGGAGGTCTGTAGCGCCGCGATGTCGTTGGCGGCGGTCGCAAGCTTGTCCTGGACCTTGGCAAGCGAGGCATCTGTCTGGGACAGCGTGGTCTTGGCCTGACCGAGCGTAGCGTTGAGTTGCGAAAGCGTACCGCGCGCACTTGCAATAGTAGGCGTGAGGCCAGACACGATTCCCGTCAGATCACCCGAGACGGCGGCAAATGAACCAAGCGCGCTCGAAGCCTTCGACAGCGCGTTTTGACCCAGGTCCGTCTGGGCCTGGCCAAGGTTGGTCGCACCGGTCTGGATTGCGTTATTGATAGCGTCGCTGGCGCCCGAGACAGCCGCGGCGTCATTCGCCATGGCGCTCGACTGCGCAGACAGACCGTCCTTGATGCTCTGAAGCTTTTCATTCTGCTCGCGGAGCAAATCGATGGTCGATACAATGCGCGCGTCAATTTCCTTGGAACCTGTCGACGTGTCATTAACGAGAATTTCCAAGTGCCCGATAACGGCCTTATTGTGGTCGATCGTCGCTTGGAGAGACTCAAGCGAGTTGTCGATGCGGGTGGTCGTAGATGTGACCGCGCCCGTCAGCTTGCCAATCGCAGCGTTCGCGGAGGCTGACGTCTTGGTGAGCGCAAGGCTGCCTTCCGAGAGTGCCTTGGAGAGCGAGGCGACAGAGTTGCCCGCCGTAGCGCGCGCCTCGCCCAGCAGGTCATTGCCCTGAGCGATTGCCTGCGTTAGAGAGGGCGTCTGACCCTGCAGGCCCGCCAACGCGGCATCAGCCGAGGCAATGGAACCGCTCGTCTTATCGATAGCGGCATTCATGTCGCCAATCGAATCGCGCACCTCACCCAAGGTACCGGATGCCTCTGATACCGAACCAGCCAACGAATTCTGAGTCTGGGTTGCCTTGTCCTTTAAATCGACCCCGACATCCTTGGCGATGCTGGCAACGGTCTCGCCCACTGTGGAGACAAATTCCGAGTTGATCTGCTCCTCGATGGTGCTTGCACCGGTGTCGGTAACCTTGGGCGCAATGGCGCTCTTCTTCTCATTGACGTAGTACGTAAGCTTGGGCTGATGGTAGTTGCCGTCGAGCATCGAAACCAGGTTATCCGAGAAGTTCTTGGGGATTACGATGGCCGCATAGTACTCACCGCTCTCGACGCCCTCCTTGGCATCGGCCGCCGAATCGACGAAGGTCCAGCCCAGCTGATCGTTCTCCTTGAGCTGATCGACGACCTGGTCGCCCGCGTTGAGCTCGCCCACCAAGTCGTTTTGGGTGCCCTGATCGTTGTTGGCGATGGCAATCTTGATACCCTGGGTGTTTCCATACGGATCCCAGTTGGCCACGATGTTGTACCAGGCATACAGCGAGGGAATAACGCACACGCCGAGGGTAACCACCAAGGCAACGGGGTTCACGAGCAGTCGCTTAATGTCGCGCTTAAATATCGCAAAGGAGACCTTTGCATCGGATAGTTTGCTGCCGAGACTCACGCTTGAACCATCCATCCTGTCGTTGAATCGAATCGTACTATCGACAACCATTGTACGTAGGCGCTTTAGCGTCTCAGAGCACAATGGTACTGAGTTTTGCGGGTAGCAATATACTACGAAGATAAGTTAGCGTACAGTTGTACAGTATCTTTAATTTCAGCAGGTCGCAAAACCACAACCCCGACAAATAATTGATCCCTTGGAGACGGAGGAAAACGGATCACCGGATCAGACCGACCCCCTGGTGGTCCGTTTTCCTCCGTCCCCAAGGAATCATTCAAATGGAAACGAGAGTGGAAAATCTCCCACTTCAAGCCCGCATTCGAGCCAAAAGTGGGAGATTATCCACTCTCGTTCTAATCTAGTTACGGTGCCGTATCCCCGAACTACATCAAGTTGCAGACAGCTGCCGCGAAGGCCACGGGGTCCTCGGGGAGGATGCCCTCGACCAGCAGAGCCTGATCGTAGAGCAGACCGGAGTACTGCTTGATCTTGTCGGCGTCGCCCGCCTTCTGGGCAGCGACGAGCTTGGCAAAGACCGGGTGCTTGGCGTTGAGCTCGAGCACGCGTTGGCTCTTGGGCATGCCGTCGGGCGCGCCCTCGGGTCCCTTCTGGAGCACCTTCTCCATCTCGAGCGAAAGTGGGCCCTCGGTGGTGATGCAAGCGGGGGCATCGGTCAGGCGCGCGGAGACGGCAACTTTCTCGACCTTGTCACCGAGCGCCTCCTTCATAGCGCTAAAGAGGTCCTCGTTTTCCTTGGTGGCGTCCTCGGCCTCCTTCTTCTCGTCCTCGGTCGCCAGATCAAGATCACCGGTCGCGACGTTCTTGAGCTCCAGATGACGATCCTCGACCTCGGGCTCGGCACCGTCGGCCACAGCCTTCTCGGCAGCCTCGCGGGCAGCATCGTCCTCGTAGATCTTGGGCATATCGGCGGCAACGTACTCACGCATAGCCTGGAACGTGAACTCATCCACATCCTGCGTCAGCAGCAGCACGTCATAACCGCGGTCGAGCACGCCCTTTACCACGGGCATCTTGGCCAAGCGCTCACGCGAGTCACCGGCGGCGTAGTAGATGGCCTTCTGATCCTCGGGCATGCCCTTGGTATACTCGGCCAGGGTAATCATCTTCTGTTCCTTGGCAGACCAGAACAGCAACAGGTCGGCGAGCTCATCGGCCTTCATGCCATAGCTCGAGTAAATGCCGTACTTAAGGCCGCGGCCAAAGTTCTCAAAGAACTTCTCGTAGGCCTCGCGATCGTTGTCACGCATATCCTCAAGGTCAGCGGTGATCTTCTTCTCGACACGCTTGGCAATGGCCTTGAGCTGACGGTTCTGCTGCAGCGTCTCACGCGAGATGTTGAGCGACACGTCGGCGGAATCCACGACGCCGCGGACAAAGTTGTAGTAGTCGGGCAGCAGGTCGTCGCACTTCTCCATAATCAGCACGTTGGAGCTGTAGAGCGCCAGGCCCTTCTCGTAGTCCTTGCTGTACAGATCGAACGGGGCGCGGCCCGGCACAAACAGCAGGGCGTCATACTCGAGCGTGCCCTCGGCATGGAAGCTGATGGTGCGCGCAGGATTATCAAAGTCGTGGAACGTGGACTTGTAGAACTCGTCGTAGTCCTTCTGCTCGACATCGGAGCTGCGCTTTTTCCAGATCGGCGTCATGGAGTTGACGGTCTCGAGCTCCTGGTAGTCCTCGTACTCGGGCTTGTAATCATCCGGCGCGTCCTCGGGCTTGGGTTTCTGGCGGCTCTTGCTCACCATCATCTGAATCGGGTAGCGCACATAGTTACTGTACTGCTGAATTAGGCTCTTGAGGCCCCACTCGGTCAGGAAGCGATCGTAGGTCTCGGCCTCGCCGTCGGCGTCGAGCTTCTCATTCTCGCGCAGCGTCAGAATGACATCGGTACCGTGCTCGGCGCGCTCGCCGTCCTCGATGGTATAGCCCTCAAGACCATCAGACTCCC
>CABVAS010000009.1 GCA_902496375.1 uncultured Collinsella sp. | reverse complement strand
GCGCCCTTGAAGTTGAACGTCAGATTGTCCAAATGCGGCCCGCGCAGCGTCGAGCCGTTACACGGGTTGGTAAACCCGCGTAACTACCTACTCCCGTGCTCCGTACTGCTCGTAGTAGGCGTCGATGGCGGTCTTGAGCTCGTCATCGATGACAACCTTGCCGTCGATCTCGTGATTGTAGAGGGTCTCGACGACCTCGGCCATGGAGACGATGCTCGCGACGGGGAAACCGTACTTGGCCTCGATCTCCTTCTGCGCGGTGGTCACGCCACCCTTGCCGACCTCCATGCGGTTGAGGGACACGATCAGGCCCTTAATCTCGACATCGGCAGCAGCCTTAACCTTGGGATAGGTCTCGTCGATGGACTTGCCGCTGGTGGTGACGTCCTCGACCATGACCACGCGGTCGCCGTCCTTGGGCTCATAACCCAGCAGGTTGCCCTTATCGGCACCGTGGTCCTTGGCCTCCTTGCGGTCGCAGCAGTACTTGACCTCCTTGCCGTACAGCTCGTGGTAGGCAATTGCGGTCACGACGGCCAGCGGAATACCCTTGTAGGCCGGTCCAAACAGCACATCAAAGTCGTCGCCAAAGTTATCGTGGATGGCCTGAGCGTAATACTCGCCCAGCTTCTTGAGCTGATAGCCCGTCACGTAAGCGCCGGCGTTCATAAAGAACGGGGACTGACGGCCGCTCTTGAGCGTAAAGCTGCCGAACTTAAGAACGTCGGACTCAACCATAAACTTGATGAACTCTTGCTTGTAAGCCTCCATGCGGGCTCCTCTCGTAATTGCGTACGTGCTCTTCAGTTTAGCGCAGGCGAGGCGTCGATGTGGGCGTGCTTTGAGGCCACATCCCCCCGTTAGAGTAAGGAACTGGGCGGCGGCTCATACGCTAGTCCTTGGGCGTCCAGGACCAGAAGAAGTTGATAAGGGCCACACGCGAGGCGGTACCGGCCTTTTTGTTGATCGAGGAAATGTGGCGGTAGAGCGTGGAGCGCGAAAGAAAGAGCGTTGTGGCGATGTCCTGAACGCTCTGGTCCGAAACGACCAAGACCTCAAGAATATCGCGCTCGCGCTCTGTAAGCCCAAAGGTGGCGACGAAAGCATCGAGGCGTTCATCGGACGTGAGCTCCGCTGCCTCCACGGGCTCGGGGTCGAAGCATGTGGGCGCAAGATCCCCACCAAGATCGTCGGTGGCAAGCGGCAGGCCATCCTGCATCACGGCATCATCGGCTCGTTGCCCCAACTGCCCCAGCAGCGTAATCGCAATGCCCACAAACATCACGAGCGCCGCACCGACCGCAGCCAGCACGTTTTGACTCGAGATAATCGCCACCGCCGGCGCCGTCACGAGCATCGAGCACACGTTGTTGACGACGCGACCCATGCACGGCCAAAATATGACCAGCGCGCATAGAGCGAGACGGCGGCATATTTTGTGGTAAAGAACACCACGAAAAAGCCCGAGCCCAGATAAAAAATGATCGTGGCAGCGAGCTCGTTGCCACCATTGCCGTCGACGATGAGCACAAAGAACGAAAACGTGGACAGTATGGCGGCACATGTCATGCTGATATTCATATACGAGCGGCCGTGCAGGTCAAATAGTGCGCCAGCGACCAACGAGCTCACGACAAGCAGCAGGCGCGGCCAATCGCCCAAATCGACGGCTCCGACAGCATGCAAGGTCGTGAAGCCCGCGTTGAGAGCGGCGAATACGCTGGAAAGATACGCCGTCGCCACGGTCAGGCGAACTACGGCGCGACGGAATGCCGCCTTTGCCTCGGGATCGTCATGCCACTTGGCGCCATATTCCAGAGCATCTACCGAAAGCCCGGCAGCACTGGGTTCAAAGTTGGGGTCGGACTCGTCGCGCAGCTTGGCGCGTCGGGCACCGTGGAGCAACGCCACCTGCGCGATCGCACAGACGACCAGAACAGCCTGCTGAGGAATACCGACAGGCATCACCATGTGGTTGATCACCTGTACCAGAACGCCCATGGCATAGGAAAGTGCGGCGGCGCGCGCCAGGCAGGGCGTCTGCGCAAAACGCCGCGCAAGATTGGCATGGGCGGTCGATCCGCAATAGCCCAGGGCGCAGCACGCCACCAGGCCGCCGGCAATTACTACCTCAAACCGCACTGCCGTAATCATCAGCAGCAACGCCGATACCAACAGCACGCCTGTAATATCGCTCGTCGCATCGATCGTCTGGGGAAGGCGATAGTACAGAAATGGGCGCACGAAAAAGCCAATCACGCTCGCGCCGACAACGATGCTCTCGTAGATGACGACCTCACTCGATGGCACGAACTCGGCCATGCGCACATCAAAGAGATACTCGCACGCCAAAAACGTGAAGAAGAACAGCGCCAGGCATATAATCTCCCGAATGCCCCGACGCAAATATGCGGTTGTGTCTCCCATGCCCCTCATGGTTAACCCCCCAGCCGCTCAATTGTCTGGAAATCTATTTTAATAAAGAACCAGTCTCAATATCGAAGCCAGGCTCGAAATGTTGCCAATTCGACCCCAGCCGTCCACATCACGCCGCGATTTTGAGCCGCATGGACCAGAAGGGACGCGCGCGATCTCTAGCTCGGCCAGGAGTGTCTCCAACTACCACTCATTTAAGTACGTCCCCAATGAGTGGCCGAAGAGTGTCCCCCGCGACTAGTCGTTTGAGAACGTCCCCAACGACTAGTCAAAAATGGGCCATGTGTCCCAGTTGTGGAGACTCCTTGAGCCGTCTGGGTATCGCGAAGAATCGCACACTCCCCCATCATCAAAAGTGACACACGCTACCTGTTGATGGGAGGCAGCCATGGGCTTCTTTGACAAGATGTTCGAGAAGAAAGAGTGCGCGATTTGCGGTACCGAGCTGGGACTTCTAGGTAAGACAAAAATCAATGAAGGCTACCTGTGCAAAGAGTGCGCCGGCAAGCTCTCCCCCTACTTTCACGGCTATCGCTCCAGCACCGCGGACGATATCCGTGAGCAACTCGCCTACCGCGAGGCCAACGCCGAACGCCTGTCTTCGTTCAACCCCACGCGCACGCTTTCTGCCGGGCGCACCAATATTATGCTCGATGAGGACGCGGGACTGCTGATCATCACTTCGCAGAGCCGCTGGCGCGACGCCAATCCCGACATCATCGAGTTCTCGCAGGTACTCGGCTGCGATATGGATATCGACGAGCAGCGCACCGAGATTTATCGCGAGACCAAGGACGGCGAGCGCGAGAGCTACAACCCGCCGCGCTACGACCTGGATTACGACTTTAATCTGACCATCCACGTCAACACGCCGTACTTTACCGAGATCAACCTGCGCGTGAACGACTCCACCATCGATCAGCGCGGCTCCATCG
The DNA here is from genome assembly GCA_902496375.1 of uncultured Collinsella sp. Taxonomy (GTDB): domain Bacteria; phylum Actinomycetota; class Coriobacteriia; order Coriobacteriales; family Coriobacteriaceae; genus Collinsella. Next base: position 17,091 of record CABVAS010000009.1, on the reverse strand, counting down.
AATATCGCGAGGCCAAGCGCCAGGCAACCGAAGTCCGCGATGCGCTGGTGCAGCTGCGCCAGGAGACGCGCGACAGCGTCGTGGCCGCCAAGGCCCCCAAGACCGCGGTGACCTGCCCCTTCTGCGGAGCCACCACCATTCCCGATGCCAGCGGGCGCTGCGAATACTGCGGCGGCGCCATCGGCGCATAGCCTCCGGCAGCGAAAGGACCGATCATGGCCTTCGAGAGCGTTAACTATCAATGCCCCGCGTGTGGCGGCCCCCTTCACTTTGCCAGTGCCGAGCAAAAGCTCGTCTGCGACTACTGCGATTCTCGTTTTGAAGTCGAAGAAGTCGAGGCCCTCTATCGCGAGCGCCAGGACAAGGCAGATGCCAAAGCCGATGCAGCAGCCGCAACGCCCAAGCCCGTCGCCGACGACGCGGTGCAGGAGCTCGCCCAAAACGCCGGCTACATCTGCTCGTCGTGCGGCGCCGAGCTCGTGTCCGACGGCACCGTCGCCGTCACCACCTGCCCGTACTGCGGCAACTCCGCCGTGGCGCCCGGCCAGCTCTCTGGCGACTTCTCGCCCGACCTGGTGATTCCGTTTAAACTCGGGCGCGATGACGTCACGGCCGCACTCAAGGAACACTACAAGGGCAAAATCTTGCTGCCCAAGAGCTTTGTCACCGGCAACCACATCGACGAGGTCCAAGGTGTCTACGTGCCGTTTTGGCTCTACGGCGCCCGCGTTGACGGCGAAGTGTACTTTGACGCGACCAACGAGACCGTGACCGAGGAATCCGACCGCACCGTCACGACCACCGACCACTACGATGCCTATCGCAAGGGCAATATCTCGTTTAAGCGCGTGCCCGTCGACGGATCGTCCAAGATGCCCGACGGCCACATGGACGCCATCGAGCCGTTTGACTACGACGCACTGCGTCCGTTCTCGGTCGCATATATGCCCGGCTACATCGCCAACCGTTACGACGAGGACTGCGAGACTTGCAAGGCGCGCGCCGAGCGCCGCATGGAAGAAAGCACGATCTCGGCCCTGCGCGAGACCGTCGTCGACGAATACGACGATGCCACGGTCGAAAGCAAGCAGCTCGACTACACCTGGGAAGACAGCGACTACGCCCTGTTCCCCGTCTGGATGCTCTCCACCTCGTGGAACGGCAAGAGCTACCTGTTTGCCATGAATGGCCAGACCGGCCGCTTGGTCGGCGAGCTCCCCTGCTCCAAGCCCAAGCTCGCCATCGCCTCGGTGCTGTTCTTTATGATCGGATTTATCCTCTCCCAGATTCTCTTTATGGGGGAATACGCCTTCGATCCGGATTACCTCACCTTTGATATCGAGGGCATCCTCATCAATATCATCGCGCCGCTGATCATCGTGATTATCGGAGACGTGCTACTGGTAGGCCAGCTCAAGACGGCCAACGAAGCAACCTGTGCCGATGAGTATTGTGGCGAGCTCGACCTGACCGAGAAACACGACACCTTCAGCCACACCGAGACCACCGTTGTCATGAAAGACGACAAGGACGACTAAGCAATCCAACCAATACCACCCGGCCTTTGACGAGAAAGGAAGATCACCATGGGACTCTTGAAAGCTGGATTGGGAGCTGCCGGCGGCGTCATGGCCGACCAGTGGAAGGAATTTATCTACTGCGAATCGATGCCTGCTGACGTCTTGGCCTGCAAGGGCAGCAAACGTACCGGTGGCCGCAGCTCCAACACGCGCGGCGAGGACAACGTCATCTCCAACGGCTCGGTCATCGCCGTCAACGACGGACAAGGCATGCTCGTGGTGCAAAACGGCAAGATCATCGAAGTCGCGCTGGAGCCCGGTGAGTTCGTCTTCGACACCGGCAGCGAGCCGAGCGTCTTTAGCGGCAACCTGGGCGATTCCATCAAGGAGACCTTCGCCAATATCGGCAGCCGTTTTACCTTTGGCGGCGATGCAGGCAAGGACCAGCGCGTCTACTTCATCAACACCAAGGAGATCATCGGCAACAAGTACGGCACCGCCTCGCCCGTGCCCTTCCGCGTGGTCGATAACAACATTGGCCTGGACGTCGACATCTCCGTGCGCTGCAACGGCGAGTATTCGTACCGCATCACCAACCCGCTGCTGTTCTACACCAACGTATGCGGCAACGTGACCGATAGCTACACGCGCGACAAGATCGACAGCCAGCTTAAGTCCGAGCTGCTCACCGCCCTGCAGCCCGCCTTTGCCAAGATCTCGGAGATGGGCATCCGCTACAGCGCCATCCCCGGCCACACCACCGAGCTCGCCCGCGCGCTCAACGAGGTCCTCTCTGCCGACTGGCGTGACCTGCGCGGCGTCGAGATCGTGAGCTTTGGCGTCAACTCCATCGCCGCCTCGCAAGAGGACGAGCAGATGATCAAGGACCTGCAGAAAGCCGCGGTCATGCGCGATCCCACCATGGCGGCAGCCAACATCGCCAGCGCCCAGAGCGACGCAATGCGCGCGGCAGCCGCCAACCCCAACGGCGCGATGGCAGGCTTTATGGGCATGGGCATGGCAGGTGGCATGGGCGGCATGAACGCCAGCCAGCTGTTCGCCGCCGGCCAGGCACAGCAGCAGGCCGCCCCGCAGCCGGCTCCGGCTCACGCCCCCGCACCGGCTCCCACCGCCGCACCTGCGGCCGGCGCATGGACCTGCAGCTGCGGCGCCACCAACACCGGCAAGTTCTGCTCCGAGTGCGGCAGTCCCGCACCCGCCTCGGCACCGGCCAAGTGGTTCTGCCCCAACTGCGGCAGCGAAAACGGCGGCAAGTTCTGCAGCAACTGCGGAACGCCCCGGCCCTAGCCCCTCTATCTGGTAATTGGCGGGGGATCCGCCACCCCCGCATTTGCTTCTATGGGTTTCGTTCGATAAAGGAGGACACCATGAAGACAACGTTCAAAAAATCCGTACTCGCATTCCTGACATGCGTCCTGGCGCTCGCCTTTGCCCTGACGGGCTGCAGCGGCGGCGGCAAGGACCCCAAGGCCAACTTCGTCGGCAGCTGGGAACTCTCGGGTGGAACCGTGGATGGCGAAGAGCTGACCGATGAGTACATGAAGATGCTCGAGGATTGGGGTGTCCACTGCGTCCTGATTCTCGATGAGGACGGTACAGGCGCCCTCGACCTGTTCCTTGAAGTCGTCGACCTTAAATGGGAGGCAAAGGACGCCACCACCGTAACCATCACCGCCGAAGATGAGTCGCACGACATGAAGCTCAAGGACGGCAAACTCATCCTCGAAGAAGATGACGGCAATCTTGTCTTTACCAAGTCCGACAAGGACCTGTCCGGTACGGTGAAGAAGGATCGCGAGGCGGCCGAGAAGGAAGAGGAGATCGATGAGGCCGTCGAAGACGACGATGTCCAGAACGTCGAAATCTCCCCCGCCGTCACCGTCGCCGATGACGATCTGTGCACCATCACCATCACCGAGAAGTTCAAGGACGACTGGGGCGACATCGGCTTTGTCGTCAACATCACCAACAAGAGCGACAAGGACCTGACCTTCTACGCTCCTTCCGGCAAGACCAACGTCAACGGCACCATGAAGGAACCCTGGTTCTCGGCTAACCTGATGCCCGGCACCAGCGCCACCGAGGAATTCACGTTCTCGAGCGGCACGCTCGACAGCCTTGACGACCTCGTCAATACGACCATCGGCATCGACGCCTACCTGACCGATTCCTACGAGGACGTCGCCTCTTACAGCGCAACCATCGCGTAACGGCAGACACCGATAGCCGCGGATTGGCGGACACATCCGCGCACACCAGACGGGGCCGCAGGAGTTGATCCTGCGGCCCCGTCGCTTTATGCCGATGCGTAACGAGCGCTAGCGCTCCATGTTGGGAACGATGCTGCCCTCCGTTACCGCGCGCACGGCCAAGCGCATGATGTTGTCGTAGCCGGTCTTGTTGAGAATCTCCGAGATGCGGCGTTTGATGGTGCCCTCGCTCATAAACAGCTCGGCCGCGATTTCGCGGCGGCTCTTGCCCTCGCAGGCAAGGCGCAAAATCGACAGCTCGACATCGTCGAGTGCCGCCGTACCCGAAAAAATGCTCTCGGGCGGCTTGGGAAACGTGCAGTAGCCCGCCAGCGTGGAGCGCATCACGGCGAACAGTTCATCGATACCGACGTTCTTGTACACAAAGCTGTCGACGCCCGCCTCGCGTGCCTGGTCCACAAAGGTGATCTCGGGCATACCCGTCATGATAATGACGCGGCACTCGGGCAGTTGTTCTTTGATGCGCGCCGCCGCCACAATGCCGTTGGAATCGTGCTCGGTGCACACATCCATCAGTATCATGTCCGGACGCTCCTTGAGTACAACGTCCAAGGCATCCGAGGCGTCGGCGATCGCGGCGACAACGGTCATGTCGGGCTGGTCACCGACGGAGCGCGCGAGGCTCTCGCGCAAGATAGCCTGGTCTTCGACGATTAACACGCGGATCATGAGCTTCTCCTTTGGACCGTGGCATTGGAGGCGAGCGGGATGGACACCGCAAGCGTAAAGGGCAGGGCGGTGTGGACTTCCAGGCTGCCGCCCAGATTCTGTGCGACATGCCTCATACCAGGGATACCCGTTCCCTCGCGATACGATACGGGGGCCGGGGACCCGTCGTTAGAAATCGTCATGCGCGCGATGGCGTCAGCATCCGTCCCCTCCTGCCACAGGCGCACATGAATCTGATGCGCCTGCGCATGCTTAGTGGCGTTGGTCGAGGCCTCGCGGACAATCTGCAAAAACGCTGCGGCGACGCGTGCGTCCTCGGGAAGCGATCCCTCGATATCGATCTGCACACTCACCAAGCCAAAGGCGTGGACGATATCACCCAGCTGCTCCACAGGCTCACTGGCACCGCCACTGCGCAGATCGGCGGCGATCGAGCGCAGCAACGGGTCGATCTGCTCGAGCGACTCGTCGTCCAGGCGCCCCTCCTCCAAATAGCGATGGAGGATGGACAGGCGCTGCCCGATCACGTCGTGCACGCGGGCACGCATGCGCAGGTAGGCCGCATTGTCGGCAACCTTTTTGACTTCTTCAATCTGGGCCTGGAGTTCTTTGCCCGCAAGCTCAAGCAGGTGGTTGGCTTGCGCCAAGCGGTCGTAGGCGTGTGCGTATTCCGTCACGTCCAAGCCGACGACGCGCTCGAACGGACGGCCCGAGACCGTAACGGAGTCACGCACGAACAGACGAATCTCGGAAGGAGAGATCTCGACCACGGCACGGTCGTGGCCAAAGCGGTCAAGGTCAATATGGGCGCGATTTGCGCTGCTTTCGGGCGTCTGCATGCTGAGCTTGCGAAGGTCACTCCACGTGCCGCTCATGTCGCGCAGGTCGGTGGGCATGCGAAGCTCCACCAGGTTTTTGCGCATGCAGCGGTTCATGAGCAGCGGGCGACCCTTTGGGTCCAGATACAAGATGCCCACAGGGATCACGTTAATGGTTTCGATGGTCGAGAACGCGGTAATGTCTTCCTGACGGTTGCGGACATCCATCAAGAGCGCCGCGATGGAACGAAACAGGAAAAACGCTCCCTCTGCGATAAGGACAACGGTCCACGCCGAGCCCATGGCAAAAACCACCGGCGGCGTCACGGCGACAACGAGCAACAGTTCGGCCAGCATGACGAGGCGACGATAGTGCACCATAAGCACCACGCCGTAGGCAAAGATCACGGCATTGAGCCACAGCGCTCCGCCCATTGCCCCGGCGCAAACGTCAAGCGGCGCCACCAGATACGAGCCAGACGACGCGAATAAGATGAGCGCCGAAATCATCAGGTGAAGCACAAGACTCGCCTCGTAGGCGCAAATCACCTTACGGTTATAGGACGAGCGGCGCGATGCGATGAGCGGGACGTGGATCGTCTGCAGACACGCAGCCAGGGCAAAGACAACATCGAGCGCAACGATTTGGGGAAGAATGAGCGAAATCTGCATCGTCACTCACCCGCCCTCGGCATCAAGACGATCATGCGCAGCTGGCCGGGCTCTCCCTCAAGGCGGTATGCCACGTTGCGCCCTTGCAGAGCGCTTTCGAGCTCTTGCGCAGCGGGCGTCTGCGAAAGATCTGCATCATCGTTGGAAAAAAGTGTGGCGCGCAGCTCGACACTGCATCGGTCATGGTCGCCCAAGTGATACATAAGCGCCGGATGGTCGGTGGTGTAGGCAAAAAACGCAAAGTCATACACGCAGTCGTACAGGGCGCTTACCGTACTGGCGTGCATCGGGCGCCGTATGGCGATAATCGAGGCGCAATCGACATCGATGGTGCGCAGGTCGCTTGCGAGCTCGTTGGCAATGAGCTGAATGCGGTCGCGATCAAAACCGCTCTCCCCGTGCTGCGCCAACGTGAGCGACCCCTTGCGCTTGCAATAGGCGACGAGCATCTTGGCGCGCTGCAGCATGCGGTAACGCTCGCGTGAAGACGCCTCGTCGGTCAACGGCGGCAGCGAGCTCAGCAGGTCGTACATCCCTTCGAGCGCGCGGGCAAGCGCTTGATCCACGTCTTGGACCAGCAAGGTCTCGGCCTCTTGATCTGCCAAATGCGTCTTAAGGTCGTAGTCGGCGGCGAGCAGCTCGTTTTGACGCTGCAGCTCCATGCGACGATGTGCCAGCTCACGGTTAAGCTCGTTGAGCTCCGACACGTCTTGGGCAAGCAGGGCCGATCCGCCCAGCAGTGGAAAGGCACGGTACATCACATCGGGATCGGACGCCACGGCAAAGGCATGGGCGTGGCCGTGCTCCTGGGTCCGCAACTCCTCGCGCACGCCTACCGGCATTGGCTTTGACACCGGCGTGGTATAGACCTCCTGCAGGTCGCGCGTTAGAACTTTGAGGTCGAGCGGCAAGGTGTCGAAAATGCCGGCGATGGCGTGATACGACGCAATGACACCACAATCGAGACAGATTTCCATCGCCACCACGCACAGGACGCAATAGACGAGCGAAAAGTTGAGCCTCCATGCCCAGGGCACGCGCAACGCATACGAGATGGCAAAGAATGCGCCACTCAGCAGTACGAGCGCCGCCATGCCCGAGAAACGTTGGATGCGAAAGGACGAGGACCGACCAACCAGGATAAAAAAGGCCACGAAGTCAAAGGCCGTCCACACGAGAACGGCGAAATAACCCCAGCCGTACGTGTAATCGTTGCTCCAGGTGTCGCTTGTACGGTCAAAGCGGAAGACCTGCTGGTGAAAATCGTTGGTGAGCACAAATCCGATAAGCAGGATGGCAACAAGCCACAGCGCAGCACGGTAGCGGCGACCCAGGCGGTGTTGCTCCAGGCCCGCAAGGCGCAGACCACACAACTGGTAGAGCAGTGGAATGAGCGTCATGGGCACGTAGTACAGGTACCACAGCACGGTGGCATAGACCGGCGTGAACGACTTGTACTTGAGAATGACTTCGATCATCCACAGGGCGCAGATGGAGGCGATGGCAACAAGGCGGCGGCGCAACACATAGTCCAAACAGCGCAGATAGACCGATACGCCCCAGATCGAAAATATAATTGCGGCGACAAGCAGCGGGAGAGAGCTCGAATGGACGAGCGCATCCACGACCTCTTCGGACACCTCGCTATAGGCGGGCACGGCGTTAGAAAGTTTGGGGTCGAAGGCGAACAGCGACGGCAAGACCGCCAAAAGCATGAGGAACAGCGCGGTGATGGCGCCGGCGATAGCAAAGACGCGGTGACGGTACACCTGATGTGTTATGCCAACCAGGAATCGCGGCATGGCGAAGAGCCTGCCGCCCCTGGGATCCGCCACGGGAGCGGATCGGGCGGCCGCGTGGCCGATATGTCGCTCGCGGGTACCCATAGTGCTTTTAGTGTACCGACAGATGGGTCGAAAAAGCGGGCCGCATGTCCCAAAATCCGCAGACGGCAAGGCGCCCGGCAAGCATTAACTGCTCGCCGGGCGCCTTGGTCAGGAGGCTACGGTTATCGGGAAAGTCTAGGCCAAATCTTCGCCGTTGGTGGCGATAACCTTCTTGTACCAGTCGAAGCTCTTCTTCTTGGAACGCTTGAGGGTGCCGTTGCCCGCATCGTCGCGATCCACATAGATAAAGCCATAGCGCTTGGACATCTCGCCCGTGCCGGCAGACACCAGGTCGATCGGGCCCCAGGTGGTGTAGCCCAGCAGATCAACGCCGTCCTCGGTCACCGCATCGCGCATCGCGGCGATATGCTGGCGCAGGTAGTCGATACGGTAGTCGTCGTTGATGGAGCCATCCTCCTCGACAACATCCTTGGCGCCCAGGCCGTTCTCGACCACAAACAGCGGCTTCTGATAACGGTCGTACAGGTCGTTAAGGGTGATGCGGAAGCCCAGCGGATCGATGGCCCAGCCCCACTGGCTCTCCTGCAGGTAGGGGTTCTTGGCGCCGGCGAAGGCATTGCCCTGGGTGCGCTCGACATCGGGGTTATCGGCACCGGCAGAGCAACGGGTGCTGTAATAGCTAAAGCTGATGAAGTCGACGGTGTTAGCGGCCAGGATCTCGCGGTCCTCGTCCGTCATGCCCACATCGATGCCCAGGCGCTCGAGCTTCTTGACGGCATAGGCCGGGTAGTAGCCACGGCTCTGGACGTCGACGAAGAAATAGTTGCTCTGGTTGTCAATCTGCGCCTGGCGCACATCGCCCGGACGGCAGCTGTAGGGATAGTAGCTACCTGCGGCAAGCATGCAGCCGATCTTGATCTCGGGGTCGATCTCGTGAGCGATCTTGGTTGCCCAAGCGCTGGCGACGAGCTCGTTGTGGGCGGCCAGGTACTCGACAGCCTCCTTGTTCTCGCCCTCCTCAAAGACCAAGCCGGCACCCATAAACGGCAGGTGCAGGATCATATTGATCTCGTTGAAGGTGAGCCAGTACTTCACCAGCCCCTTGTAGCGGGTAAAGATCGTGGTCGCGAGGTTCTTGTAGAAGTCGATGAGCTTGCGGTTGCGCCAGCCGCCGTACTCCTTGATGAGATGAATCGGGCAATCGAAGTGCGTGATAGTCACGAGCGGCTCGATACCGTGCGCCTGACACTCGCGGAACACGTCCTCGTAGAAGGCCAAGCCGGCCTCGTTGGGCTCGGTCTCGTCACCGTTGGGGAAGATGCGGGTCCACGCCAGGCTCATACGGAAGGTCTTAAAGCCCATCTCGGCAAAGAGGGCGATGTCCTCCTTGTAGTGGTGATAGAAATCGATGCCGGTCTGCGCGGGATAGTAATAGCCGTCCTCGAAGTCGAGCATCTTGCGCTGGCCGGAGACCACCGCATAGCGCTCGGGGCCGTGCGGAGCCACGTCCACGTTGGCAAGGCCGCGGCCGTCCACGTCGTAGGCGCCCTCGCACTGGTTGGCAGCCGTTGCGCCGCCCCACAGGAAGTCATTACGGAAAGCCATGTATCAACCCCTTCGCACGCTGTTGTCATAGGTTCAGTATCCCTGCAAACAACGCGTCGCTCAACGGCAACGGCACGGGCCGATACTTCTTTTCGCACACGGCGGCCCAGCAGCCGCCCCCGCCTGACACTTTCTGATACCGCCGCCCCAAACCACCACAAAGGGGACAGGCACCTTTGTGGTGGTTTGGGGCGGTTTGTCTCGATCTGTAACAGTTAGGCCGCCAAAACCGGGCCTGGTGTTACAGATCGAGATCGTTAGGCCTGTCCCCTACGGTTTGTCTAAATCTGTAACAGGTAGAGACGATTTAGCCCGCTAGATGTTACAGATCGAGACAGAAGATTCTAGTCGCAGGCGATGTCGAGGTTTTTGCCGATGAGACCTACGTAGCCGCCCTCGGCAGCCTTGGGGCTGTCGGCGTGGCAGAGGACCCACTTGTCGGCCTTCCAGTAGCAGTAGCTGTCACCGGTGGCAGGCATGTCGGCTGCGGCCTCGGGGCGCGGGCCGTTGGTGCCCGCCGGCAGCGCCACCATCACCTGGAAGCCGCCTTCGTCGACCATGCAGGGCGTATAGTGGAGCGTGGTGTTGAAGACCTCAACAACCGTACCCGCCGGCACGCGGAACGCCTTGACGCACGCGGTGTCGAGCTTGCCGTCCTCGATCTCCCAGCGATGCGCCACGAGCAGAATAAAATCGCGGGCGCCCAGGTTAAACTCGCTGGCGCGGTGGTACTCCAGGCAGTTGAGACGCGTGTTGTGGCCGTTGCACCAGCCGAGCTGGAAGGGACGGCCACCAAACATGAGGAAGCCCAACTTATCGGCATCCTTGGCGCCCTCGAGCTCCGACGCACTTGCTACGTACTTGCTGCCCTCGGGAATGGGCGTGGCAGAGAGCGCCTCGAGCACGGGCGACGTGAGCTCGGACGAAACGTCATCCCAAACGTTGCCATAGGATTTGAACTCGGGATCGTTGACAGAGTAGATATGCATGTTCACTCCTGTTCGTAAATGTGACGATACGAACATTCTAGAACAAACATGAGCGATTTTGAACGCTCGTCCCGACCAATCAACAAAAAGGCGCCCCCGCATAAGCGAAGGCGCCCAATGCGCGCGTTTTGGGCGATAAAGCTCTTACGCCTGCTGATAGTGCAGGTGCTTCTCGTCGATATCGGCCAGGTCGCGGTCGAGGTAACGGTGTGCGAGCCAGTTGGCCATGGGGAGGTTCTGGTCCAGGTAGTTACCGCACTCCTCGGGAGCGGCACCGGGGACATCGCCCTCAAAGCCGGCGACAAACTCAAACAGCTCGCGGACGAGCGGCAAGATCTTCTCGCTCGTCAGCTCGCCAAAGACAACCAGGTAAAAGCCCGTGCGGCAGCCCATGGGGCCAAAGTAGACAATGCGGCTCGACCACTCGGCATGATTGCGAAGGAACGTGGCACCCAGGTGCTCGATGGTGTGGCACTCGGCCGTGTTCATGACCGGCTCCTTATTGGGCGTGGTCAGGCGCAGGTCAAAGGTGGTGACGGCGGCGCCGGTCGCCGGATCGCGGTCGATGCGGCTCACATACACGCCGGGCTCGAGCAGCAGATGGTCAACGGAAAAACTCGCGATACGCTCCATGGCAGATCCTCTCGGTAGTTAAATTGGGACGGGGCTCTTTTAGCTGGTTCGAATGGTCGCACCAATCATACCAGTCAAAAAAGCCCCGTCCCAAATGAGCTACCCGGGACGGGGATCAATGAGTTTTAAATCCCCGTCCCAGAAAAATCATTCTAGGTAATCTAGAAGGACTTTTCCGCTCTGGGGTCTGGCGCCGTTCCGACTAGATCTCGCGCACGCTTTGGCGCTCGACAAAATAGGTCGATACGGCCGTCTTGCAGGTATAGCTCTTGGGATTGCGGATGTTGCCCACCAGGCGGCGCACCGCGATCTCGCCCACCTCGTGCTTGGGAACGTGCACCGTGGTGAGCGGCGGGTTGGAAAAGGCGCCCAACGACAGGTCGTCAAAGCCGATGATCGAGACATCCTCGGGCACGCGAATACCGTGCTCGTTGAGCGCGCGCATGGCACCCACGGCGAGCACGTCGTTTTCGGCAAAGAAAGCCGTCGGCAGGTCGTCGTGCGAGACGCTGTCGAGCCACGCGCCCATATCGCGATAAGCGCCCTCGAGCGTGGTGCCCAGCGTGACACGCCATGCCGGATTGGCCTCGAGGCCCGCATCCTCAAGCGCTTGGCGATAGCCGCGCTCGCGGTCCTTAAAGTTGCGGATGCGAAGGTCGCCCGCAAGATAGCCGATTTGCTTGTGGCCTTTCTCGATAAGGTAGTCCACGGCGCGCAGTACCGAATCGGTGTTGGCAATGACCACGGCATCAAAGTATTGACGATCGCTCCAGCCGTCGAGCACGATCAGGTGGGCGGCGGCGTTGGCGAACAGGGCGTAGTCCTCCTCGCCCAGCTCGGTACCCATCAGCACGATAGCGGCGGACGGATCGGCGATCAGGCCCTCGACCTGCGGGCGCACAGCGTCAAGATCGCTAAAGTCGAGCGTGACAAAGCTCGTGCTCATGCCGTGGCGACGCGCCTGGCGCTCCACGCCCTCGATGACCGCGGGATGGAAGGTGCTCTCGTCCAGGATGGCGGCCGTCTTGCGCGCAAGCACAAACTGGATGCTCTCGAGCTGCGTCGACTGCTGGTAGCCGAGCGACTGCGCACACTCCAGGATGACCTTGGCGGTCTCCTCGCTCACGCTGCGCTTGCGGTTGAGCGCGTTGGACACGGTTGCGGGCGAAAAGCCGGTAATGCGGCTGATCTCGCGGACGCTTGCTTTAGCCATCGTTCCCCCTAGCATCGGTCGCGGCCGAGCATCGTGGCTTGACCGCCCCGTGGCTCGGCAACTAAACGACCGCAAATTCAATCTAAACAGAAGAGTAAACGTTTATTAGCTAGTTTAGCCTGTTGTCAAGCAAAGTGGCGCGACTATTCCCCCAACGGGCGCATTTGTCCATCTTAACGTTATTACGCAAGGTCTTCGCCATTGCTTGCTATTACGCGTCGGTACCATTCGAAGCTTTTCTTTTTACGTCTCTCAAACGAGCCCGCACCGCTATCGTCTCGATCGACATAGATAAACCCGTAGCGCTTACGCATCTGTCCTGTGGCGACCGAAACCAAATCGATCGGGCCCCAACAGGTATATCCCATGAGTTCCACCCCGTCGAGCTCGACGGTCTCCCTCATCGCCTCGATGTGGGCCCGCAGGTATTCAACTCGATAGTCGTCTTCTATTTCACCCGAATCTTCTGGCACATCAGGAGCACCCAAACCGTTTTCGACGATGAACAGCGGCTTTTGATAGCGATCCCAGATTTCATTCATGGTGACGCGCAGCCCTTTGGGGTCGATAAACCTCCCCCAAGGCTCCTGTTTTAGATACGGATTAGGCGCCGAGCGAAGAAGGTTCGAATCGAACTGACCTTCCGCATGCGCTTTTGCGACGCGCGTCGAGTAATACGAAAACGAGACGAAATCGACCAGGTTTGCAGCCAGTACTTCGCGGTCATCATCCCGATAGGGCACCTCAAAACCATGGCGGGCGTATTCCTTGAGAACATAGCTCGGGTACGCACCGCGCACCTGGACGTCGGTAAACATGTAATGGCTGCGATTCTCGGCCTGCGCAGCCAGCACATCGTCCGGATCACATGTAGCCGGATAGAAGACACCTGCGTTGAGCATGCAACCGATCTTCGCCCCGGGGCACAGTTCATGACACGCCCCGACCGCACGGGCACTCGCAACCAATACATGGTGCACGGCCGTGTGAACCGTTGCATAGCGATTCTCCCCTTGCTCGAAGATGATCCCCGCCGCCATAAAGCACGCCTGCGTCATGATGTTGATCTCGTTAAAGGTCAGCCAATAATTGACCAATCCCCGATAGCGCTCGAACACGGTACGCGAATATCGATCGAACAGGTCGACCAACCTGCGATCGCGCCATCCGCCATACGCATCGACGAGATGCATGGGGACATCATAGTGGTTGAGCGTCACCAAAGGCTCAATGCCATGCGCGCGGCACGTCCTAAAAACATCCTCGTAAAAGGCAAGGCCTTCTTCATTGGGCTCGGCTTCGTCTCCTTTGGGAAAAATGCGACTCCAGGCGATCGATAAGCGCAGGCATTTAAAACCCATCTGGGCAAACAGTTCAATATCCTGCTTGTACCTATGGTAAAAATCGATGCCTTTGCGAGCGGGATAGAAGCTGTCGGGTGCCAACGCACGCGGATCAAGGTCTCCCCGCATGACGTCCATGCGTTGATCGCCAAACGGCAGCATGTCGGAATTGGCTAAACCGCGACCGCCTTCGTTCCATCCTCCCTCGCACTGGTTTGCAGCCAGAGCCCCGCCCCATAAAAAATCTTCTCTAAACATTATGGTGTCGTCCTTTCTATCAAATTCCCGGCCCACGCTGTCGAACGCAACGGACTCGGCAAGTGCCGCGCAACAGCACAGTACCGTTGCGCGGCCAAGGGGTCGGACCGCGCAACGGCTGGGGAGCATATTTGTGCAGTAGCCTCTTATGCCTCGACGGATTCAACAGCCTCAGAATCGCCGCTCTTGGACTTCAACGGCATCTTCTCCTGTCCTTCAAATCCAAAAACCATCGCCAACGCAAACGTCACGGCACCGCCAGCAAGACACCCGATGGTGCCGGGGATGATATCCTGAGCAAACATGAGCACGTTCATCCATGGGAAACCAACGCCAGTGAAGATATAGACGTTGGCATGAAGAAGGCTTACCAGCAGACCACCGACAGCACCACCAATCATGTTCCAGGCAAGAGCTTTCTTGTCGCGAAACAGGATGCCGTAGATGATGGGCTCACTCACGCGACCGAAGGCATAGGTGATGAACAAGTTCCAGCCCGTGGCTCGACTCTCCTTGTCCTTAGCGCGCAGGCCATAGGCGAGCGCGATGGCAAGCGTGGTGTAGGCTACAACCGCGGCGCCGGGGTATAAGATGGCGTCGTAACCGTTCTGGAGCGCGGCGGGCAATATGGCGGTATAGATCGGCACGTGCATGCCGGTGGCGATGATCAGATTCCAGAATGCGCCGATAACCGCAGTCGCAGCGGGACCGGCAACAGAGGCGAGCCAAATGATGAAATCGGCCACAAGACCCATGACAAATTGGACGGCAGGGCCGCAGAGGCACAGCGCGACCGGCAACATCACGAGCACCGTACCCACGGGTACGATCAGAACGCGCAACATATCAGGCGAGATCTTCTTAAAGAAGCGCTCAACATAGGACTGGGCCCAGGTGATCAAGATGACCGGAAGAACAGCCTGGGTGTAGTTGACGAGCTGCATGGGGATGCCGAAGACGCTGAAAGGCTTTCCGTCCTCAACAATAGCGAGCATGTCGGGGTAAATCATCACAACGGCGATGAGCAGCGCCAGCACAGGGCTCGTTTTGAACTTCTTAGCCGAACTGTAGGCAGCAAATACCGGGAAGTAATAGTACGCCGCATCGCCCACCAGGGAAAGGATCCGATACAGGTCGCTCGTTTCGGACATAAAACCGGCGCCTTCGGGCCCAAACAGAATGACGAGCATCTTGAAGATACCGGCGACACAAAAGATCGGAAGGATCGGGGTGATAGCGCCGCTCACGGCATCGAGCAGCTGATTGAAGAGGTGCTTGGGTGCCAAGCGCTCCTTCCAGCTAAGCTGAGGGCCATCGAGTTCCTCGTCAATCGATACCGTGACCTCGAATCCGCCCTGCTTACAAACCTCGTCGTAGACCTTGTCGACCGTGGGCCCGATCACCAGCTGCACCTGCCCTCCGGCGTGCACGACGCTGATGATAGACGAGATGTCCTCAAGCTTCTCATCATTCGAGAGGCTTTCATCCTTGAGGCTGAAGCGCAGGCGCGTCATGCAATGCGTAACCGAAGCCACGTTTTCCGCCCCGCCCACAGTGGAGAGAATCTGCTCTGCCACCTTTTTGTAATTTGCCATCATTGGCTCCTTTGCACAATCTTGGCTTACTGTTCGAATCGGCAAAGGTCATGCCCCGAATGGCTACGGGTTACAATCCTTTTTTGGAGATGATCCGGTTGAGATGGATCATCAGATAGAGTTCCTCCTCCTCGAAGAGCGTGGCGTCCCACGTTTCACGACAATAGGAACCGATATGCTTCACGCACTCTGCCAACTGCGGAAACTCCTCACGAAAGTTCTTGTACATCTGCATGTTGGCGCTGTTCAGCGACTCGCCGGCTTGAATGCGCTTGAACAGGTACCGCAGATGCGTGGCATAGCGAGTGAAATCGTAGGAATCGCGGTCAACGATGATGCGAAAATCACTCTCGACGATCTCAGTGACATCTTCTAGCATATCGTCAAACTGCTTGGTGGGTTTGCTCGCGGTCTCGATGGCCTGAACAACCCGCGCATTGACGAGATTCATGGCAATGCTGGCAATCTCTTCTTTGGGAAGTCGTTCACCAAGCTCCTTTTCGAGCCTCATAACGATAAACTGCGCCGCTTTGTATTCCTTAGGATATGTCTCGCGCACTTCATAGGCGAGAGGCATCGCAATACGAAAACCCTTTTGCGCGCGCTCCACCGCAAATGACAGGTGATCGGCCATGAACAATGTCGCCTTGGTCGACAGATCATAGGGCAGCTCGTTGGCGACGATGTCCATCACCTTGGCCGTGAACATCACGATCTCAGAAGGAAGGTCGCGCATGACGTCCTGCCCTTTGGGGTCGATGTCATAAAACGTATGCTCAATCTTAGAGAGCGGCAGCTCGCGGGGAAATTCTCCCCCAAACCCGACGCCCCTGCCCATGGCGATCACGTCGCGCCCCTGCCCGTCGCGGCAAAGAACGGCATTGTTGTTGAGCTTTTTAATCGCAAGCATTATTGAACCTCCTTTCGGAATTATCAAAAAGAAAAGGCATGACTGCAAATAGCCGAGCTATCGCGGTCATGCCTTACCAGTAACAATCCGTTGTATCGAGGCGCGGGCATGCCTCCCTAGAAGTAACAATCCGCGCAGTAAAGGATGATAGCCCATATCTTCGCGGGGAGCACCGTCCACAGCCGACCAACGGTAGCATATCGTCCGTGAACGGTTTTGGAAGCGTTGAAACGATTGGGAGGCCGTCTCAATCTTGCGGATCAGCCCAGGACGAGGGCCATACGTGTCTTGAACTCGGACAGGAAGCGCGGAGCATCCACGGTCAGCGCCACAAGCGCGCTCTTGTCCGGATCGGACAGGCGGCGCTCATCGCAGATGGTGCGACCGCGGTACTCGCCCAGCAGATCAACACGCAGGTTGCAGCCGAGCGCACCTACGAGCGTGGGGTCGACCGCCACGGCAACGGCCAGCGGATCGTGCAGCGCACAACCACCCAGGTAGGGTGCGTTCATCTCGTACGAGCCAATGTAGTGCTCGACCATGCTCGCAAATGCGCAGCCCGCCATGGTGCCCGAGCCCGTCCAGCCGGCAATGTCGCGGCGTGTGAGCACCACGCGATGCGTCACGTCCAGACCCACCATGGTGAGCTTACGGCCCGAGCGCAGCACCGCGTCGGCTGCCTCGGGGTCGCTCGCCATGTTGGCCTCGGCGCCCGCGCTCACGTTACC
>CABVAS010000008.1 GCA_902496375.1 uncultured Collinsella sp. | reverse complement strand
GTTCGTGCGCCTGGCGCAGCGCGGCCCCGAGGGCAAGGCCATCGCCGCCAACGTGCTCAAGGCGCTCGATGCCGTGGCCGAGGCAGAGGCCGAGCTCGGCAATTCTCCGCGCTCCATCGCGCTCGCCTTCGACCGCTTCTTGGCGGGCAAGGAGGCTCCGGGCGCGCTCAACGAGGAGGGCGACGGCGCGGTGCGCATCATGACCGTGCATGCGTCCAAGGGTCTGGAGTATCCGGTCGTAGCGGTCGCCGAGTGCTTTGGCGTGCGTAAGTCCTCGGGTGCGGCACAGATGGGTCGCGTCGAGGGCGGAGCGCAGGTCGTGGCACTGCCGGCGCGCTTCGATGGCGTTAAGCTTGCCGACGGGACCTTCGTGAAGGGCGATGACGTCAAAAAGCAGTTTGAACATGCGTTTAAGGGCAAGGGCACGTCGCTGTGGTTGCCGCCAGAGCTTATGGAGGACGTATGCGCGACGGGCTCTCCCGCCGAGGCATTTGCCCGCCTGCGCAACGACGACCTGCAACTTTCGCTTGAGGAGCGGGCTCGTCTGCTCTATGTCGCCATGACGCGAGCGCGTGAGCTGGTCATTTTGGCGATGGACGCCGGCGTGAGCCGCGGCAAGGTGACGGCGCCGACCTTCGATGTCGAGACGGATCTGACTTACGACGTGCTGCGCCGCATCCTGCCGACCGGCAGCCTGGACATGCCGCAGCTCGATAGCGACCGTTTAGCGTTCGACAACTCCAAGCCGGGCGACTACGAGCTCATCTCGCTGGCGGACTTTACGTTTGGCGAGCAGGTGTTTGAGGCCAACGCTTCGCTGGATGTCGAGGGCAGGCTTGTTCGTGGCGATGCCGATGCCGCCGATAATGCTGCGCGCTCAACCGTTCCCGGTCCTGCCGACCCCGAGCCCGATTCGTTTGAGCTTGTGTATCCCCAGGCAGTGGGCGTGCGCATGGGCACCTGTCCATTCCCGGCGCGTGACTCATATAGCTACTCGTCAATCGCCGCGGCACTGCATGCCGAGACGGAAGACCGTGCCGCCGAGACGCGCGTGCCCATGGACGAGGCTGGCGATGATGCGGAGTCGGATGGTTCCGAGATGACGGATGCAGACGTGGCCGCCGTTGAGCCCGCCGGCAACCCTATGGCGCTGGGCTCGGCGTTCCATGCCGCCTGCCAGTGGCTGATCGAGATGGGTTCCGATGCACTGCCCGCTGAGCGTGCCGATGCGCTGGCGCGTCTGTGGTGCCTGACGCCGGAGCAGCGCGAACGCTTCGACGTTGCCCTGGACCGCTGGCTCAAGTCGGCTGTTCGTGCCGACCTGCTCGCGTGGCCGTGCGTTCGCGCCGAGGTGCCGTTCTTTTCACTGGGCTGCGAGGACGAGGACATTGCCCGCTACGGTGTCTATGCCGAGGGCGCCATCGATGCACTGGCGACCGACCCGGCCGATCCGTCGCGCGCACTGGTCATCGATTACAAGACAGGTGGCACGCCGGATGAGACGCCGGACCAGCTGCTCGAGAAGCACGCCCTGCAGGCGCGCGTCTACGCCGATGTGTTGCACAAGGCGGGCTTTGAGGCCGTGACCGTCAAGTTCGTCCGCGTGGAGCAGGCGAATCCAGCCATCTTCGTCGAACCCGCCGAACCTCAAGTGGTCACCTACAACCTCTAGCCACCTCAGGCTTTACGGTGCTATTTGGGTAGTTTTGCGGCTGTAAAGCCCTCAATCGTCCAAATGGCACCGCAACGCATGGGAGAGCCTGGGGCGTTACAATGACTCGAACGGTTCAAACGAATAAGGAGCCATCATGCAGCTCACCAAAACGCTTAAGGTGACACCGGAGGAGCTTTTTGACGCTCTGGCGGGGTCCATCATGCAGGATATCGAGAACGCCACGGGCAAGCGTCCCAGCCGCAACAAGCTCAACGGCTATAAGTACGAGAAGCGCGCCCAGTCCGCAAAAGGCAAGGCCAAGGGCACGGCGATCAAGGTTAAGATCAAGCACTTTGACTACCCGTGCCTCTATGAGGTCCGTTTTCAGTATGCGGCGGGCATCAATACCATGCGCTATGAGGCTGCACCTGCTGGCGATGGTGCCTGCGAGCTCACCTATACCGAGGATTTTCAGGGCGTGGGTGGCAACACGTCTGGCACGCGCGGCAAGCTCGGCCTCTTCTTCTATGAGCGCAAGCTCAAGAGCCACGCCAACCAGACGATTGATCAAATCGTCAAATACATCGAGGGTGAGCGCCGCGTAAAGGCTAATCCCGCCTTCGCCGATGATACTGCCGAAAACGCTTCGGATGTACTCCATTGATACCCTGTGCAAAAGCTTTACCGCTCTTCACATCAACTGTGAACACTTCAGGTTTCGAATCAGTAGCGAGCGGCCCGACAAAAATAGTTGTTGGTAGTGCCAAATGAATAAGAATGCCACTACGCAACTGCACGTCTATTCCGCCTTTTTCGTTCTCACGGGATTTGTTTTAAATCGGGGAGTGTTTCTACTTTTCCTTGCGGAGAAAGGAATGTCTGTCACGGAAATCGCGCTTTATCAAGCCCTGTTCAACATAGCAACGGTCGTCCTCGAGCTGCCAACAGGGCTGATAGGCGATTTCTTTGGAAAGAAGTTTTCGATTCAAGTGGGCGTGCTGCTGCTTTTCTTCCATACCGCCGGCATGCTGTTGCTCTCAGGCCCCTTTCTTGTCGTGCTTTCCCTTGTTGAGGCACTCGCCTACTCCCTTCAATCGGGATCCGAACAAGCACTTTTATATGAAATTGCCCGAAATGCCGGTCAAGGAGAGCGCTTCCTCACCATCAACGCTCGGCTGCTTGCCGCGCAATCAATCGCTACGGGAATGGCAATTGTGCTCGGATCTTTCATTGCCCAAGTATCTTGGAGTGCCCTCTACGTATGTGTCTCCGTTTTCTATCTCCTGCAGCTTTTCCTTCTGTATCCCATTGAGAGGACGGAAACGACCCGTTCTGAAAGATCAGAAAAGGGGAGGTTTGACGCAGCCAAGATGTTCAGGCGCGAGACCTGGCGCGTTGGAGAATCCGCTTTTGCGGTATTGCTTCTCCTCATCGGCACAAGCATGCTCGACGGATTCTACGGGAGTTATTACAACTTGAATCAGTTGGTATTCGACGCATTTGATGCTCCCGTCTCCATAATAGGAATCTTTTTCGGTGCATCCTATGCAGTAAATGCGACGGCCTACATTGCAGCAGATTTCTTCTCATCGCGTTTCGGGAAAAGAAATACCATGCTCGTCTCGATGCTAATCGAGGCTGGCCTTTTCTTGATTCTTCCGTGGCTCGCTTCAAATCCTCTGTGCTTGTTTGGCCTTAGCATGGTGCTTTGTTTCCTCCCAGAAGTGGTGTACATCACTTCGGAAAACTTAATCCAAGACGCGATAGCGGACGATCTCCGCGCGACGATCCTTTCCGTCGCATCTCTGGTAAGGGCCTTCTTTTCCGCAATGTTTTTCTTCATATTTGGACATGTGTTGGGGTTATATCCCATTCAGATAGCGCTCGGTATTATTGGTGCAATCGCGATAGCAATTACCGCCGTTGTTTCATTAAAAATGGTAGGAATGCAGGTCTCCAAGAATTGATATATCGATTGACGAGCTATCCGAAGCGTCGAGCCTTCTTGATGGACATGACTATCCGTCACAAATCATTCCGCGCATCGCCGGGGTTCCAGTAATACTCGATATATCTGGATGCCCTCATTCCCCTTTTTGAGGGTCCCAAAAAGACTACCCGTGTGGGTTTGGCTAGGTTCGGGTGCTGTCCGTGCCGTGCGGTAAAATCGTTCAGTCAGAACACGAACCCGCATCGGAGCTCATCATATGGCATTCGTCCATCTGCACAATCACACTGTTTTCTCCATGCTCGACGGCGCAACCCGTATCCAGGATATGGTCAACCGTGCCGTTGAGCTTGGCATGCCCGCCGTGGCCATTACCGATCACGGTTACATGTACGGCGTACCCGACCTGGCGCTGGCCTGCGACGCCGTCAATCACAACACGCCCGAGTACAAAACCTGGAGCCACGACAAGGCCTTCTTGGAAAAGGACCGCCGCGACGAGCTGGTGGAGCCCGATCCCGAGGAAAACCCGCGCGAGCATGCCCAGTATGTGAAGGACATGGCCATGTGGGACGAGAAGGGCAACATCGACGAGCTCAAGCCGCCCCTGGTCATCAAGCCCATCTTCGGCTGCGAGGTCTACTTTACGCCGGACGAGACGCTCTCCCGCGACCATAAGCCCGAGCTCTACCACATGATTCTTCTGGCCAAGGACCAGGAGGGCTACGTCAACCTGATGCAGACGGTCTCCGAGGCCGCTGTGCAGGGATTTTACTACAAGCCGCGCGTGACGCTCGACAACCTGCGTCGCCATGCCAAGGGTATGATCTGCACGAGCGCCTGCATCGCGGGCATCATTCCCAAATACATCGACCGCGGTGACATGGAGGGCGCCATCAAGTGGGCCGAGACCTTCCGCGACACCTTCGACCCTGGCGACTTTTACATCGAGATCCAGGAACACGGCATTACCACCGACAACGGCCTGACCGACGAGCAGATGGACCGCACGCTCATCGACATTGCCAAACAGGTGGGTGTCAAGGTCATCGCCACCAACGACTTCCACTACCTGCGCCGCGAGGACGCGCCCGTACAGGACGTCATCATGTGCATCGGCATGAACGCCAAGGTCGACGACCCCAACCGCATGCGCATGACCGGCTCGGAGTTTTACATGAAGACCGAGGAGGAGATGCGGGCGATGTTCCCGTATTGCCCCGAGGCCTGCGACAACACGCTCGAGATTGCCGACAAGTGCTACGTTGAGCTGGACTGGGACTCCATCATCTTGCCGCGCTTCCCGTTGCTCGATCCCGGCGAGACGCACGAGAGCCAGTTCCGCCGCGAGTGCGAGAAGGGCCTGCGCCAGCACTACGGTGACGACTGGGCCACGCGCGAGATCGGCGGCGTCAACATCAAAGAGCGCTTTGAGTACGAATACAAGGTCATTTGCGACAAGGGCTTTGCCGCCTACTTTTTGATCGTTGCCGAGTACGTGCAATGGGCTAAGGACAACGGCATCGGCGTCGGCCCCGGCCGTGGCTCGGCCGCCGGCGCTATCGTCGCCTACGCCATGAACATCACCGCGTTCGACCCGCTCGAGAACGGCCTGATGTTCGAGAGGTTCCTGTCCCCGCAGCGCACCGAGATGCCCGATATCGATATGGACTTCGACGATGAGCGGCGCCTCGAGGTCGTGGAGCACGTTCGCCAGCTCTACGGCCCCGAGAAGGTCACCCACGTCATCACCTACTCGACCATTAAGGCCAAGCAGGCCATCAACGACGCCGCGCGCGTGCTGGACTATCCGGTCTACATGGGCCAGCGCCTGTCCAAGATGGTCTCGAGCGACCCCAAGGTCAAGCTCAAGCAGGTGCTCGAAAAGCAACCCGGCAAAGAGGATCTGTTTAACCCCGACTTTGCCGAGGCCTATAAAAAGGACGACGACGCCCGCCGCATCATCGACACGGCGCTCTCGATCGAGGGTCTCACCCGTGGCGAGGGTGTGCACGCGTGCGCCGTTCTGATCTGCCGCGACCCCGTCAACGAGCACGTGCCCACCAAGCTCGACACCAAGGGCGGCGTCGAGATTACCCAGTACGAGGGCCATACCGTCGCCGACATGGGCCTGCTCAAGATGGACTTCCTGGGCCTGCGCACGCTGACGGTTATCTCCAAGGCCAAGGCAAACATCAAGAAGAACTTCGGCATCGACATCAAAGAGGAAGAGATTCCCTTTGACGATCCCGAGATCTTTAAGCTCATGGGCTCCGGTCACACCGCCGGCGTCTTCCAGGTCGAGTCCGCCGGCATGACGGCCACGATCAAGAACATGAAGCCCACCGAGTACAAGCACGTCGTGGCATTGATCGCTCTGTACCGCCCGGGCCCGTTGGGCGCCGGCATGGTTTCGTCCTACATCAACCGTATGAACGGCAAGGAGCCGGCCGTCTCCTACGATGACCGTCTGGACGACATCCTGGGCGAAACCTACGGCACCATGGTCTACCAGGAGCAGGTTATGCTCATCTCCGTCGAGATGTGCGGCTTCTCCA
The DNA here is from genome assembly GCA_902496375.1 of uncultured Collinsella sp. Taxonomy (GTDB): domain Bacteria; phylum Actinomycetota; class Coriobacteriia; order Coriobacteriales; family Coriobacteriaceae; genus Collinsella. The sequence continues at coordinate 15,610 of CABVAS010000008.1, read as the reverse complement.
AGGGCGAATCGGACTCGCGTATCCGTAAGCCCGTGGCTAAGAAAAAGATTAAGCTGCTCACGTCGACGGTGCTCCACTGGGAGGATGGCTCGGACGAGACCACTTACGACCACTGGATGAATGGCGCTATCAAGAACAACTACACGCGCGAGGTCGCCCAGAAGATTTGGGACGATGTTCTCGAGTTCGCGTCCTACGCCTTCAACAAGTCGCACTCCGCCGGCTACGCCATTCTGGTTATGCAGACGGCATGGCTCAAGGCGCACTATCCGCACGAGTACATGGCGGCCGTTCTGACGTCCTATACGGGCAAGACCGATAAGATCGTGCACTACGTCTCGGCATGCCGTCACGACGGCATCCCCGTGCTGTCGCCAGATGTCAACGAGTCCGGTACCGAGTTCACGGCTACCAAGGAGGGCGTGCGCTTTGGTCTGGCCGGCATCCGCGGCGTGGGCACCGGCGTGGCGCAGGCGATTATCGCCGAGCGCGAGGCGGGCGGCCCGTTTAAGACGCTGCACGACTTTGTCGAGCGCGTGGACTCGAGCCAGGCCAACCGCCGCGTGATCGAATCGCTCATCAAGGCAGGCGCCTTCGACTCCACGGGGTATCCGCGTCGCCAGATGATGCACTTTGTGGATAAGAACAACCCCGAGAACATCATCGATGCCGCGGTGAAGCGCCAGAAAGATCGCGCGAGCGGTCAGACGTCGTTCTTTGATATGTTTGGCGACGTTGAGGGCTCGGGCTTTGAGGTGAGCGTGCCCGATCCGGATGGCCAGGAATGGGACCGCCACCTTAAGCTGAGCCAGGAGAAGGAAGTTCTGGGCATCTATGTCTCGGACCACCCGCTGCGCCCGTTTGAGTATGCACTAGCCAAGGCGCGCGACTTCTCGTTCTCGCAGATCGATACCGGGTACGAAGTGCAGAACCCCACGGGCGGCACCATCAACCAGGAGATTCCCGAGGGCAAGGCGCTGTGGTGGGCCGGCATGGTCTCGAGCGTGTCCAAGCGCGTGACCAAAAACGGCGATCCCATGGGTATCGTGCAGCTCGAGGACATGGAAGGCGAGGCCACCGTCGTCGTGTTCCCCAAGACCTACAAGGAGGCCGAGGGGTACCTGTACGGCGAGGTCGATCCCGAGACCGGCGCGCAGCTGTCCGATGCCTTTGTGCGCATTAAGGGCAAGCTCGAGCGCTCGGACCGCGGCGACCAGATCATCGCGCAGGAGATCGTGCCGCTCGAGCTCAACGAGGAGAACAACAAGCCCAAGGTGTTTGAGGTCATGGTGCCCAACAGCCGCTTTAGCCAGGGCAATATGGCGCGTCTTGCCACGGTGCTTACCGCCAACCCGGGCGGCGACCGCGTGGAGATCTTTATCGAGCAGGTGGACGGGCGCGTGCTGCGTGCCGAGGTGCCGGCCAAGGTCAACGCGCGCTCGATTCCGCTGCTGGCCGAGGCCAAGGCCATCGTGGGTAACCAAGGCAGAGTGACGGTGATCTAAGGGCGACCTTGCTGGTCCGTGCGAGATTGGAGGAAGTGATGGCGCAGGGGACGTTTGTGCAGGCGCTTCGCAAAGAGGCGGCGCTGAGCGGCACCTTTATGAAGGGACGTTCGCTCATGCTCAACGGTGCCGTGCTGTCGATTGAGGACAGCGGCTCGCGCTTCTCCAAAAACGTGACGGTTGAGGGCTCGGTGCGCGGCTCGCGCGGCGACCTGTACAAGACGCACGTGGCGCTCGATATGGACGAGCACGAGGTTATCGACTACGACTGCGACTGCCCCGCCGCATACCGCTATCCCGGTATGTGCAAGCACGCCATCGCCACAGCGCTGGCGTACCTGGACACCAGCGGCATTGAGCCTGTTGAGGGGCTGCGCACGCCGGTTCGCACGTTTACGGCGCAGCCGAAACAGCCCGCGCGTGCCGCGTCCGCCGCGCCGGCCGTCAACCCCAACTTTCCCTTCCCGGCGCCCGTCCCCACGAGCCCGAGCCTTGTGGCGGCGCTTTCCGATCTTTCGGACGCGCGCATGGATGAGCTGGCGAGCATGCGCCGCAAGCTTGCCGGTGCCGTTGATCCCGACGCCCCCAAAGCGGCGTTGGAGCCCTCGTTGGTGCCGTACTACAATCCGCTGTTCGCTGACCGCTTTAGCTGGGCGCTCGAGTTCCGCATTCGCTGTGGATCGGTCTCCTACGTGGTCAAGGACATCGACGGCATGGCCGATGCCTACGTGCGCGGCGGCACGTTCTCCTATGGCAAGAAGCTCACGTTTGTCCATTCACCTGAGGCCTTTGACGAAACATCGGCAAAGCTGCTCAACCTTGTTGCGACGACAGTTGCCTATCTCGATGACATCACAAGCTCGCGTTCGGCGTCGTACGACTTTGCCCGCAGTGGTTTTGTTGCCGAGCGTCAGTTGCCGCTGTCCGAGCATAGCATCGTATATGTGCTGGACCTGCTGCGCGGCCAGACCATCTCCTTTGAGCCTGCCTGGTCGCGGGGGATGACGACGCATCGCACCTACGACGTGGCGGTTGAGCTGTCTCCGCAAGGGGAGGACGAGGCATCCGCTAAGCGCCCACCGCTGCTTGCCGCCAAAATCGTGCCGGCGGCTGGTGGTAGCTATGACCTGCGCCTGCCCGCCGATATGTACTGCTTTGCGTCGGGCGATGCCGCCTACTTGGTTGACACGCGCCGCGTGCGCCGTACCGACGCTGCATTTGCCCAGCATGCCGCACCGTTTTTGTCGCGTCTGCTGCCCTGTCGCACACCGATCCATATCGCCGCCGAGCAGGTGGGCGAATTCTGCCGCATGGCGCTGCCCGTGCTGCGCGACTACACCGACCTTACCGCGCCCGCTGCGCTCGATACCGTGGCGCCCGAGCCGAGCTTTGCCATGGCGATCGGTGTCGACGATGGGCTCGTGACCTGCAAGATTACGGTTACCTACGGCGACTGGTCGGCGGATCTCTTTGGCCTGGGCGCTCCGGGCAGCCCCTTCGAAGAGCAGCGCCCCGGTGTGCCACCCCGCGACGAGGTGGCGGAGTTTCGCGTTATGGATACGGCGGCCCTGTACTTCGATTTCTACGAGGGCGGTCTGGCGTTTGAGGAGCGCGATGACGCCCGCTTGTTCTGCCTGCTGACCGAGGGCCTGTCCGCCCTGTCCGAGCTGGGTGAGGTCATGCTTAGCGACCGTCTGCGCCAGATCTCGGTCCGCCCTGCGCCCAAGCTCTCGGTTCGTGCGACCGTTAAGAGCAATCTGCTCGATGTCGAGCTGGGCGCGAGCGGGCTTTCGGCCGCGGACCTTGCCGTCTATCTCGATTCGTACAAGCGCCATCAAACGTTTGCGCGCCTTACGTCCGGCGACATCATTCGCCTGGACGAGGGAGCGCGCGCCGCGTTTGGCCTTGCCGAGGACCTGGGTGTCGATGCCGTCGACCTGCTCGACGGCGTGTCGCTTCCCGCGTCGAGCACCCTGTTCGTCGACAGCATGCTCGCACGCACGCCGGCGCTCGAGGCCGATCGCGACGCTGCGTTCCGCCGTACCGTCGAGCGCCTGGACACGCTCGGCAAGATGGACTTTACGGTGCCGGCATCGCTCAAGGCAACGATGCGCGGCTACCAGGTCGACGGATACCAGTGGCTCGGCTCGCTTGAACACCTGGGCCTTGGCGGCATCTTGGCCGACGACATGGGCCTGGGCAAAACGCTCCAGATGATTGCGCATATTCTGGCGCGCGTGGAGGCGGGGGACACCAAGCCCACGCTCGTGGTATGCCCGGCCTCACTCGTGTACAACTGGACTGCCGAGCTGGAGCGCTTTGCCCCGTCGCTCGATGTGTGCGCCATTGTGGGCGCCAAGGCTCAACGCCGCGTGCAGATCGCCGGCGTGGCCGAGCATAGCGTGGTCGTGACGTCGTATGACCTTATGCGGCGCGATATCGACGAGTACGTCGAGCAGGATTTTGCCCGCGTGGTGCTCGATGAGGCCCAGTACATTAAAAATCCGCTCACGCAGGTGGCGCGCGCCGCCAAGCGCCTGCCTGCCGGCGTGCGCTTTGCCCTGACGGGCACGCCCATCGAAAACCGCCTGTCCGAGCTCTGGAGCATCTTCGACTTTTTGATGCCGGGCCTGCTGGGCACGCGTGAATCGTTTGCAAAGCGATTCGAAAGCCCCGTCGAGCATGCCGAGGGCGATAGCGCCGCTCGCCTGCAGGCGCTCGTGTCGCCGTTTGTGCTGCGCCGTGTTAAGGAAGACGTGGTGGCCGACCTGCCCGAGAAGATCGAAGACACCGTCATGGCGCAGCTTACCGGCGAGCAGCGCAAGCTCTACCTGGCCAACCAGGACCGCATCGCCCAGCAGGTGCAGCACCGCGAGGCTGGGGAGTTTAAGAAGGACAAACTCAAGGTGCTCGCCGAGCTCACCAAGCTGCGCCAGATCTGCTGCGACCCGCGTCTACACTACGAGGATTACAAGGCGGGGAGCGCCAAGCTCGATACGTGCATGGAGCTCGTGCGCGGCGCACTCGACGGCGGGCATCGCATCCTGTTGTTCAGCCAGTTCACGGGCATGCTCGATATCATCGGTAAGCGCTTGGCCAAGGAGGACATCGGCTTTCTTAAGCTCACGGGCGCTTCGTCCAAGGAGGGCCGCGCCAAGATGGTCGCGCAGTTCCAAGCGGGCGAGGTTCCGGTCTTTTTGATTTCGCTCAAGGCGGGCGGCGTGGGCCTCAACCTGACGGCGGCCGACGTGGTCATCCACTACGACCCGTGGTGGAACGTGGCGGCGCAGGACCAAGCGACCGACCGCGCGCATCGTATTGGCCAGCAACATACCGTGACCGTGTACAAGCTCATCGCCAAGGATACGATCGAGGAGCGCATTATGCAGATGCAGGAGTCCAAGCGCGACCTGGTCAACAGCGTGCTCGGCGGCGACGGCATCTCGTCGGCGCTGTTTACCCGCGAAGATGTTCTGGCGCTGCTGGGCGGCGACGGGCGCTAACCCGCTCGGGCGGGGCCGTCAGGGCGGATAGCGCGCGCTGCCCCATCGTCCCCGCCCGTTATGTGTTCATTTGCAATGCCGTGGATGGTTTGTCTGCCTTTGGGCATAAGAACCATCAAGAACATTTGCACGTCAGCAAAGGAGAACATCATGGCGAAATTCTTTAAGGACCCCGACGGTAAGCTCATTGCCGCCCTTGGCAACGACGTTGCAACCCCTGCCGGTTGCACGGAACTGACCGCAAACACTGAGGACGCGGCGCACGAGAAGCACGTGCCTGTTGTCGAGACCGAGCGCGACGGTCACGTGATTCGCGCACGCGTTGGCTCGGTCGAGCACCCCAGCCTGCCCGAGCACTATATTGAGTGGATCGCCCTTGAGGCCGAGGGCCGCTTAGAGGTCCATTATCTTGAGCCCGGCATGAAGCCCGCGACGTTTTTTGCCGGCGGTTCCAAGACCGGTACCGTCTATGCCTACTGCAACCTGCACGGGCTGTGGTCCGCGACGTTCTAGGAGCGCGCCCCCGCTCGGGGTATCATAGTTAGCATATGCACATGCGAGCGCCGACTGCATTATGCGGCCGGCGCTTTTACTACGATTTCGATGGTTTACGACGGAAAGGGCTGAGCCATGAAGCTCGCGCTTGCACAGATCGATATGCGCCTGGGTGATATTGAGGGCATTTGCGGCCGCATCGAGGACCAGGCTCGTCTGGCCCACGAGCGCGGGGCGCGCGTGCTGTGCGTTCCGGCTCCGCTCTTTATGGGCGCCATGCCCGGTGGCCTGGTGGGCGCTGCCGACTTTGAGCACGACATGCTTGCCGGCTTGACTGGTGTCGCCGAGCGCATCCAGGAGCTTGACATGATCTGCATCGTGCCCGCGGCGGTTTCGTTTGAGGGCCAGCCGCTACTCGACTACATGATGCTCAAGGACGGTCATGTGGTGCCGGCGCGTTCGAGCATTGCCCTGCAGCGTGGCGAGAACAACGACACGCGTTGGGCGCCGCCGGTGTTCGACGTGGATGGCGTGCGCATCGCCGTGATTTTTGACTTGGACCGCGAGCTCGAGATGTTGCCGACCGGTGTTGACCTCATTGCGTATCTCCAATTCAACGCGTTTGACATGACCGACCGCGAGACTGCTGCCATTGCCGCCGTTCGCAGCGGCGCCTACCGCAAGATCGCATCCAAGCGCAGCGTGTGGTTTGCCTGCATGGCGCCGGTCGGTGCCTATGACGAGTCGGTGTATACCGGCGGTTCGTTTGTGCTCGACGACTGCGGTCGCGTGGTGGCCCAAGCGCCGTGTTTTGAGGAGAGCCTGCTGGTTCAGGAGATTCAGCGCGGCGTGATGCTCGATGCCCTGGAAGATCACGAACTGCCCGAGTTCCGTTCCGAGGAGTGGCTGTGGCAGGCGCTGGTGCTCGCCGTGCGCGACAACGCCCGGGCCCACGGTGCGTCGCGCGCCGTGGTGGCACTCGAGGGCGACTTGCCGTCGTCCCTGCTGGCGGCGCTGGCCGTCGACGCTCTGGGCCCACGTAATGTGATTGGCCTGGTGCTGGGGCGCAACCGCATCTTTACGCCGGCGCAGGAGGAGGCCGAGGCTGCTCGCTGTGCCGCCGTTCGCGCCATTGCCGAGCGCCTGCATATTCGCACGGTTGAGCGCGATGCGCCGGATGCCGCGCGCGTGCTCGACCGCGATGTGTCGGCGGGCGACGCCGAGCGCCTGCGCTCTCGCACGCTGGGCCTCATGCTGGAGGACACGGCGCTCGAGTTGGGTGCGATGGCGCTGAGCCCGCTGTCCAAAACCGAGTACGCACTGGCGGCGCCGGCGCTTTGCGGCGGCTACCAGGGCGATTATGCGCCCTTTGGCGATGTGTACCTGTCGACGCTTGAGTTTGTGGCGCGCGTGCGCAACCGCACGTCTGCCGTGGTGCCCCAAGAGCTCGTGACGCTCAACGCGGTGGAAGATTGTATGGAGCGAGTGCTGGCGCAGGCGCTCTCGACGCTCGACGGTCCGGTCGATATGCTCGACCGCGCGGCACAGCTGCTCGGCGGGGTCGAGCCGGGTGAGATCGATGGCGCGCTTGAGGCGCACGTGGACCGCAATCGATCTTTCGACGACATCCCGATGGCCGCTGGCAAGCCTGAGGCCTGCTCGCTGCTGCTGATGCTCGTTCGACAGGGTGAGGCTGCCCGCCGCATGTTGCCGACGGCGCCGATCGTTTCGTCCCGTTCGTTTGCCGAGCGCTCCTGGCCGTACATGCTCGCGTGGTCCGACCTGGGGCTTAACGGCAAGGAGCGTATGACGGTCGATTCGCTGGCGCGCGCCGAGGTGCGCCGTTTTGCTGACGAGGATACTAGTGAGCGCGTGCGAAACGAGATGATGGGCGTGCTGGGCGAGCTACTGGGTATTTCGCCCGAACAAATGGAGGAGTTGCGCTCTGAAGACGGTCAGCGTCGTTTACACGAGGGAATGAAAAAGTTCGAGGGCGAGGTTCAGGACGCCATCGATAAGATGATGGGCGGCCAGGGTGGCCCGCAGGGTGGGCCCCAGGGTGGCCCGATGCCGCATCCGCCGGTTGATCCCCGACAGTTCCCATTCTTCTCGCAGAACTAAACTGGGGATGGGATTCGCTCTCAACCCCGATACTTCAACTAAGCATCTTGACCCCGTTGTGTTATTCTAGAACAGACGTTCGTGAGTAGTGCGCGGGGCCTTGCCTTGCGCTTGGTAAAAGACGAGGGGAGGTTGGCTTGGTTATTTTAGGCATTGACCCCGGTTTGGCTCATACGGGTTGGGGGATTATCGAGGAGCGGCGTGGCGAGGTTCGCTGCCGTGCCTATGGCTGCATCGAGACCAGTGCCGGAAGTCCGCTCGCGGTGCGCCTGTCGCATATCGCCCATGACCTTAAGGATGTCGTTGAGCGTTATCGACCCGACACGGCTGCTGTCGAGAGCATCTACTTTGGTGCCAACGTTCGTTCGGCCATTCCCACGGCGCATGCCCGAGGTGCTGCGCTTGTGGCGCTTTCGGAGTGCGCGCTCGAGATTGGCGAGTACACGCCCATGCAGATCAAACAGGCTGTGGTGGGCACCGGCGCCGCGGACAAGCGGCAGGTCGCCTACATGGTACGCACGCTAACACAGCTCGACCACGACCCGCATCCCGACCATGCCGCTGATGCCCTGGCCTGCGCCATCTGCCACGTAAACCTCAGCCGCACCCGCGCCCTCACCGGTGGCGAGTTCTATCAACAGAGAGGAACCGGATACCGATGATTTCCCAGCTCCACGGAACGCTTGTCGAGTCCACGATGAGCTCTGCTGTCGTCGATGTGTCGGGCGTTGGCTTTGAGCTCGGCATTTCGGGCAGCACTGCGGCCACGTTGCCGACGCCCGGTGGCGAGGTCCGCCTCTACACGCGTATGCAGGTGCGCGAGGACGCCATGACACTTTTCGGTTTTTCCTCAAAGGATGAGCGCACGATGTTCGACCGGCTCGTGTCCGTTTCGGGCGTTGGCCCGCGCCTGGCGCTTGCCGTGCTTTCCACCTATACCGTGGGGCAGCTGTATTCGCTGGTGATGGCCGAGGACGACAAGGGCATGGCCAAGGTACCCGGTGTGGGCAAAAAGACAGCTCAGCGCCTGATCCTGGAACTCAAGAGCACCTTTGCCAAGGATAAGGGCTTTGTGCCGGTCGACGTGATTCCCGGACAGGTTGCGATGCCCGTGCCCGCTGCCGCTCCCTCGGCGATCGATGATGCCCGTGCGGCGCTCCTTTCCATGGGCTTTAGCCCGCAGGAGACCGATGTTGCCCTGAGCGGGTATGATGGGCAGAATATGCGTGTCGAGGATCTGCTCGGCGCGGCGCTTAAGCGACTCGGAATGGATGCGTGATGTGGGAAGCCGATGACTCTCAGGACCTGTGGGCGACGCCCGGTAACTCGCCGGCGGCATCCATGGCGCACGGCGAGCGCATGGTGGGCTCGGAGCTGACGGCCGAGGATCTCGATGTCGACCGCACTTTGCGCCCTCAGCGCCTGGACGATTACTGCGGCCAGGAGCACATCAAGCAAAGCCTGCGCGTGTTGATCGAAGCGGCGCAGAGCCGTGGCGAGACGCTCGACCACGTGATCTTCTCGGGTCCTCCGGGCCTGGGCAAGACCACGCTGGCCACCGTTATCGCTAACGAGCTGGGCGCTCAGATCAAGACCACGAGTGGCCCTGCCATCGCGCGCACGGGCGACCTAGCGGCCATCCTTACTAACTTGCAGCCGGGTGATGTGCTGTTTATCGACGAGATCCACCGCCTCAACCGTTCGGTCGAGGAGGTCCTGTACCCCGCGATGGAGGACTTTGCCCTCGATATCGTGATTGGCAAGGGTCCGGCGGCGCGCTCGATTCGCCTGGATATTCCCAAGTTTACGCTGGTAGCGGCAACGACCCGCTCAGGCATGTTGACCGGCCCGTTGCGCGACCGCTTTGGCATTTCATATCGCCTGGATTACTACACGGTCGAGGAGCTCGCGCAGATTGTGACGCGCTCGGCGACTATCCTGGGCGTGACGATCGACCATCCTAGTGCGCTCGAGATCGGCTCGCGTTCGCGCGGCACGCCACGTCTTGCCAACCGCCTGCTCAAGCGCGTGCGCGATTACGCACAGGTGCGCGGCAACGGCCCCATCGAGCTCGATATCTGCCGTCAGGCGCTCGAGTTCTTCGAGATCGACGAGCTCGGGCTGGACTGGATGGATATTCGCATTTTGGAGACGCTTGCTAAGACGTTCTCCGGTCGTGCCGTGGGACTTACGACCCTTGCCAGCGCGGTGGGCGAGGACCCGGGCACGCTCGAGGATGTCTATGAGCCCTATTTGCTGCAGTGCGGGTTGATGATTCGTACGCCGCAGGGCCGTCAGGCAACCCTTCGCACCTTTGAGCACCTGGGGATTGAACCTACCGTTTAGGGCGCTTTGTTTTGGCGTGCTGTTGGGCTATCGCCGGACATTGGGTAAACATATCGCCGTTCATCGGTTATGGGCGTTTTTACTATTGCGCGCCCGTGCTATGCTGAATTGGTCTTTTTCTCATTCGGTAACGAAAGGACCGCCCATGCCTACTGACATCGAAATCGCACGTTCTGTCACGCCGCTGCCTATTACCGAGGTGGCCAAGAACGCCGGCGTCGACGTTAAGCACCTTATTCCGTACGGCTTCGACAAGGCTAAGGTCGACTATTCACTGCTCAACGAGCCGACTGATCACCAGGCCAAGCTCGTCCTCGTGACCGCTATCAACCCAACGCCTGCGGGCGAGGGCAAGACCACCACGACCATCGGTCTGGCCGACGGCCTGCGTCGTCGCGGCGTCAAGAGTGCCGTGGCCCTGCGCGAGCCTTCGCTCGGCCCCGTCTTTGGCGTTAAGGGCGGCGCTGCCGGCGGCGGCTGGGCTCAGGTCATCCCCATGGAGGATATCAACCTGCACTTTACCGGTGACTTCCATGCCATCGGTGCTGCCAACAACCTGCTGGCCGCCATGCTCGACAACCACATCCAGCAGGGCAATCAGCTCGGTATTGACGTTAAGCGCATCACTTGGAAGCGCGTCGTCGATATGAACGACCGTCAGCTGCGCCACGTCATCGACGGCATTGGCGGTAAGGCCCAGGGCGTGCCGCGCGAGGACGGCTTCGATATCACCGTCGCCTCCGAGGTCATGGCAATTCTGTGCCTGTCTACGAGCATCAGCGACCTCAAGGAACGCTTGGGCGAGATTGTCGTCGGCTATAGCTTTGCCGGCGAGCCCGTCCGTGCCCGCGACCTTAAGGCCCAGGGTGCCATGGCCGCGTTGCTTAAGGACGCGCTCAAGCCCAACCTGGTGCAAACGCTCGAGGGCACGCCCGCGTTTGTCCACGGCGGTCCCTTCGCCAACATTGCCCACGGCTGCAACTCTATCATGGCCACGCGTATGGCGATGCGCTTTGGCGATGTTGCCATTACCGAGGCCGGCTTTGGTGCCGATCTGGGTGCCGAGAAGTTCCTCGACATCAAGTGCCGCATGACGGGCGTTCGCCCCAGCGCCGTCGTGGTCGTCGCCACTGCCCGCGCGCTGAAGTACAACGGTGGCGTCGCCAAGGGCGATCTCAACGAGGAGAACCTCGAGGCACTCAAGGCTGGCATGCCCAACCTGCTGCGTCACGTCGACAACATCCAGAACGTATATGGTCTGCCCTGCGTGGTCGCCATCAACCGCTTCCCGACGGACACCGAGGCCGAGCTTGCGCTCATCGAGTCCGAGTGCCAGAAGCTCGGCGTCAACGTTAAGCTTTCCGAGGTCTGGGCCAAGGGCGGCGAGGGCGCGCTCGAGCTTGCCGATGAGGTCATGCGTCTGATTGAGCAGCCGAGCGAGCTCAAGTTTGCCTACGAGGACGGCGCCGATGTTGCCGATGCCCTCGAGGCCGTTGCCACCAAGGTCTACCGCGCCGACGGCGTTGACTTTACGCTGGCCGCCAAGCGCCAGCTCGCCGAGCTGCGCGAGAATGGCTTTGGCAACCTGCCGGTGTGCGTCGCCAAGACGCAGTACAGCTTTAGCGACAACGCCAAGGCCTTGGGCGCTCCCGAGAACTTCCGCATCACCGTGCGTGAGCTCAAGGTTTCTGCCGGCGCCCACTTTGTGGTCGCGCTGACCGGCAGTGTTCTGACCATGCCGGGTCTGCCCAAGGTGCCCGCGGCCGAAAACATCGACGTCGACAACGACGGCAACATCACCGGCCTGTTCTAAGTCTGCTGTCCATAGCTGCTTGTCCGCCCCGCCGTGCCCACAAGGCCCGGCGGGGCTTTTTGATCCTTAGGCCCGCGCATGTCTTGTAGATACCGACGGACTCTGCCCATCATAGGCTTTTGCGCGGGTAGAATGCATGGATAACTTGAGGCTCACGCGCGACGGAAAGGAATCGTTGCATGGATCAGGACAAGACAACCGTGATGGGCGGCTACGGTTCCGCGCAGGCTGGCGATAGCGCCGATGCGACCCGCGTTGTTCCCAACCCCGGTTATACCGACCCCGCCGCGACGCAGCCTTCTACCGAGCCCACCCGGGTTATGGGCTATGGCGACACGGTGCAGGATCCTTACGCTGCATCTTCGCAAGGCCCTTATGGCAACGCAGCTCCGGATCCGTTTGATTACGCGCCGCAGGATTCTTATGCTGCCTCGACGCCGAATTCCTATGACAGCCTGCCGCAGAATCCCATTCCGCAGCCTCAGCAGACGACGTATTTGCCTCGCACGGCGCAGCCTCGCTACGAGTCGCGCGAGCCGTATCGCGAGTACCCCAAGTCGATTCCGCAATATGGCGAGGACGAGGAAGAGACGCCGTCGCGTTCGTCGAGCGTGATCAAGAAGATCCTCATCGTGCTGGCGATCTTCTTTGCGCTGTCGATTGTGTTTGCCATCGTGTCGGGCATGCTCAACAAGCGGGGGAGTTCAACGGCCGATACCACTGCCGAGCAAACCGAGTCTGCCTCGTCTGGCACCGTCGATCTGAGCGATATCCCGGGGCAGTACTGGTCCAACGCCAAGAAGATCCTCAAGTCGCGCGGCGCCGATCTTTCGAATGCCGTGGTCCTGACTGATGATGGCTCAACGCCCGTCGTCGATGCCAACTGGGTCGTTACTTCTGCCTACTATAACGACAACGGCAACCTCGAAATTCAACTCACGCACAAGAACAGTTCGGGCAACTCGTCCGACGGCCAAAGCGGTACCGACAGCTCGAGCTCCAATACGCTGGAGGACTTGAGCAACAAGGCGCAGGAGTTGGGAGACAAGGCGCAAGAGCTGGGCGATACGGCACAAAATCTGGGCGATACCGCGCAGAACTTGGGCGACATGGCGACGGATGCCTGGAACGCACTGCAAAACGGCATCTCGGGCGCGCAGGGAAACTAGCGGACGAGCGGAGCGGGGCTACAGCTGCTCGGCCGGACGCTCGGGCGAGCTAAAGCCCGAGTCAAACGTAACGACGCATGAGGCATCGGGTCGGCGCTCGTGCACGATGCGCGTGACGAGCTCCAGCAGCTCCTCGTCGGATATGTCAAAGCCGTCGGGACGCACCAGGTCAAACGAAACGAACCCGTTGTGCTCGTGCAGATCGTGGATGGAGAGCGCGGGATCGATCTGCATGACGCCGCGCTTGACCCAGCCGCGCAAGTCATCGCCGGTTGTCGCGATGGGGTCGCAGTGCAGCGTGATACCAATGCCCATCTGGCGCTTGATGTCGTGCTCGATGGTGTCCAGAATCTCGTGGTGCTCAAACGCGTCGCCCTCGCCGGGCATCTCCACGTGGGCGCTGGCAAACTGACGACCGGGGCCGTAGTCGTGCACCATGAGGTCGTGTGTGCCCAAGACCTGCGGATAGGACATGATCTTGTCGCGGATTGCCTGGACGAGCTTGGGGTCGGGCGCTTGCCCCAGCAACGGGCTGATGGCGTCGCGCACCAGGCCCAGACCGCTGATGCAGATGAAGATGCCCACACCCAGGCCTGCCCAGCCATCGAGATCAAAGCCGGTCGTCTGCGAAATAAGCGCCGCCACCAAGACCGAGCCCGAGGTGATGACGTCGTTTTTGGAGTCCTGCGCCGTGGCGATGAGCGTCTCCGAGTCGATGCGATCGCCCAGCGTGCGGTTGAACGCTGCCATCCAGAGCTTAACGAGCATGGACGTAGCCAGTGCCGCAAGGGAAATAAACGTGTAAGCGGTGGGCGAGGGCTTGATGATCTTGGTGACCGACTCGAGAATCAGGTTGATGCCGACGGCGCAAACCAGGACGGCGACGAACAGGCCGGCTAGGTACTCGTAGCGGCCGTGACCATAGGGGTGGCCTTCGTCTGCCGGGCGGCTGGCAAGGCGGAAACCGAGCAGGCTCACAATGTTGCTCGAGGCATCGGAGAGGTTGTTGAAAGCGTCGGCGATGAGGGAGACGGAGCCGGCGAGCAGACCCGCGATGCCCTTGGCCAGGCACAGGGTGATGTTGAGGCCAATGCAGACGAGGCTTGCGGAAAAGCCCGCGTTGGTGCGGCAAGATGCATCGACCGGCTCGCTCTCGCTGCCGGGAACAAGCGTATGTACCAGCCGATTTACAAATAGCATAGCGGTCGTCCTCACAATCATGTTTAAGGGGATAGTGTAGCTCGCACGGGGGCGCCGTGCGCCGATGCTCAGAAAATGCAGCAATAGTCTGCCGGTGCTAACGAGCGAGCCTTCTCGTCTGCCTGGGTGGTCCATTTTGGGCCACATGGGTATGGGCATGTGCCTGCTTGCTCGACATACTTAATGTCGACAGCCCCTGTGCAAAGGAGGACGTTTCCATGGACGAGATGTTTGCCATTAAATGTCAAAACTGCGGCGGCCCTATGTACTCGCACCAGGCTAAGCGCAGCTTTGAGTGCGCCTATTGCGGCACGGTGGTTCCGTGGCAGGCGGACGCCGGAGAGCCCAAGAGCGCTTTGGGTATTCGCCATACGCCGTTGACGGTGGTGGATGGACTGCTCAAACTCACGCATGTGTCGCAACTCGAGCGCCCGCAGGACCCGGACTGGTATTTCTTCAATGCGCACTGGCGCAATCAGTCGGTCCTGGAACATCTGCTGTGGGAGGATCGCGGCACGGCGCAGGAGTTCCAAGAGGCCACGCATGTGAGCATTCCTTGCCCCTTCTGCGGAGCGTCCTTTGAGGGCGAGTCAACGCAGCGTGTGTTTGAGTGCCCGTCCTGCGGCAATAAGATCGGCATTGCGGACCTGCTCAAGCCGGGGACGTTTAGCAAGCGCCTGACCATGGGCGTTGGTGCGGAGTATGTGCCCGAGCAGGGTATTCCCTGCGAAATCTCGCCGCAGCAGGCACGTGCCAACGCGCTGCAGCTGGTGCGCCAGTATCCGGATGCCTTTGCCGGGCACGACGTGGAAGACGCGATCCAAAACGACATGATGCTCTTCTATTTCCCCATGGCGCTGGCGGACTTGCGCATGATGGCGAGCTTCCCGGGCAAGGGCCTGAGCAAGGAGGCCTTGGTGTACTACGAGGTGCTCGACTGGGCATACCCCAGGGCAAACTACCTGGACGTTCGCCTCATGGGCATTTTGGAGCCGTGGGACTTTGCCAAGGTCGGTCCGTTCGATCCCGCCATGCAGGAAGGTGACTTTCGCGTTGTCTCAGTCGATGCGTCTACCAAGGACCAGGTGGTCATTGATAAGCTGGCGCTCGACGTTGCGGGCAACGACGCCGAGGCTGTACTGGGGCTCAATAAAAAGAGCATTCGCATGTGGGCGCGCAAGGCCCGCAAACATAAGGACGGCCTGGTGATGGTGCCGGTCTACTTTGTCGATCGTCCGGCGACAGACGGCCGCGATGGCGAGCAGGTGCGCATTGCCGTAAACGGCCAGACGGGCCGCGCGGCCGCGGTGGTGTTTAGCGACAAGCGCGAAACGCATATCGTGGCGTCGCTCAGCCCGAGCCTGCATCTGTCCGGTGAGAGCACCGTGCACGCCACGCCCGTCGAGGTCAAATATGTTAAATCGCCGTTCCTATACCAGATCGTGCGCCGCGGAGGCG
>CABVAS010000007.1 GCA_902496375.1 uncultured Collinsella sp. | reverse complement strand
AGGTCAGCGCCCTTTCGTTTCACGTCACCTTGTCTCAAATGCGACCCGCTCGCTGGCGCTACCAAAACATCGGCGTTGCCGCGCTAGTCATCGGGGACGTTCTTGTTTGACTGGTCGTTTAAGAGCGTCCCCAATGACTACTTAGGAATGAGCGTGGATAATCTCCCGTTTTTGGCCCCCGTGTGGGCTCAAAGTGGGAGATTATCCACGCTCGTTGGATAGGTGTCCGAAAATCAACGCTCATTCGGTTGGCGCAGGGGCAAGCTGTTTTCCGCTGTGGTGCCACATGTGAGCCTGGCCTCCTGTGCCAGATTCTAATAACGAGTTTACGGAATAAATAGTTATTAGAGCTGAAATGGCCGACCTAATGACGAGAAGTCGTTATTAGGTCGGCCATTAGTCATTGGGGACGTTCTTAAATGACTACTTGAGCCCGGGCAGGCGGGTGTAGGGGAACGAGCGCTCCAGGAATTCGGCACAGCGGGCGTAGTCTTTGGCGAAGTAGCTGCTGTAGAGCGAATCGAGCACGTATTGCACGGCGATGTGGCTTGCGAACTGCGTGATGCGGTGCGTCATGCTCTCGTGATCGCTCACCGTAAGGTAGGCGGCAAAGCCGGGGTGAATGCGCGCGCAGTAGAGCGTGCCGATGATGATGACCGGGACATGCCGGCTGCTGAGGATCGGCAAGATTTTCTTGAGGTTGGGCGCAAGGCCGCTGTAGGAGATAACGATCGCCACGTGGTCGGCGCCCGAGGCGAGCGCCGTGCGCACCTGTGCCTCGATGTTGTCGTAGCATGTGGCGCTCTTGCCGACGGAGAGCAGGCGATCGCGGAACATGCCAGCCGGATAGAGGTTGTGCGAGCCCGTGTAGATGTCGACCTGTCGGGCGTTCGCGATGAGCTTGACGGCGTGGTCAAGCTGCGTGGGGTCGAGCAGCTCCTGCGTTTCGGCCAGCGTGGTCTGGTAGAGTCCCTCCATGCGCTCCATAACCTGCGCAGGCGTGGAAGTGGCATCGAAGGGAAAGTTGATATCAACGTCGCGCCGGTTTCCCGCCTCGGTTGCTAAGCGAATAAGCTCGACCTTGAGATCTTTGAAGCCCTCGAGGCCGAGCTTTTTGCAAAAACGGTGCACGCTCGCGACCGAAACGTTGGCGCGCGCGGCAAATTCTTTAATAGAAAGCCCGCGGATGTCCTCGCCGATGGCAAGGGCTGCAATGCCGAGCTGCTGCTCGGTGGGGGTGAGCCCCTGTGCCTCGGTAATCTTGCGTTTGATATCCATGCGAACTCCCACACTCGCCAAACCTACCAAAAAGGGACGGGTTTATTTTGGCACGTTTCGGTCGGTATCAGGAAGTGCCAGGGACGGGGCGGCGGCAGGACTCGAGAGCGAAAAGAAGTATCGGGTTTGGTGCGCCCGCTTCTGCCCGTCCCGTGCGCAGACGATACTCGGCTTATCGACCCGCGATGCAAAGGAGATGCTCGTCCCACGAGCACTACCGGGAAGGGCTCGCGATTCGAGTCCCCACCTTAGCATTTGAACCATTTGGCACTATAATTACCGTAGGCATGCGCACAACGTTGCGCTTAATCAAGAGGAGAAAACGTATGGGTCTGTTTGACATGTTCAAGAAGAAGGCTGAGCCCGCGGCTGCCGCTGCTCCGGCCTCCATCTCTGCTTCTGCTGGTGCCGACGTGCTGTGCTCGCCCGTCAAGGGCAAGGTCATCAAGATGGCTGACGTGCCCGATCCCGTCTTTGGTGGCGAGGTTCTGGGCAAGGGCTGTGCCGTGTGGCCCGAGGACGATCTGGTCTACGCTCCCTGCGACGGTAAGGTGACCGTCACCATGGGTCACGCCGTGGGTCTGCAGTCCGATAGCGGCATCGAGGTTCTGGTGCACGTTGGCGTCGATACCGTCAACATGAACGGTGACGGCTTCGAGGGCTTCGTCAAGGCCGACGACGTTGTGAAGGCCGGCCAGCCCATACTCAAGATCGACCGCGCCAAGATTGCTGCCGCCGGTTACAAGGACTGCGTCGTCGTGGCCGTGTCCAACACCGCCGAGTTTGCCGATGTCGAACTCGCCGTCGAGGCCGACTCCGCTGTCGCCGCTGGTGACGCCATCGTTAAGGTCGTCCGCAAGTAAACTGCGGCATCCAAAGGATGTGCAAGGGTGGTCGGGTTTTCCGGCCACCTTTTTTATTGCACCGCGGGAAAGCGTTTTATTGCACGTTGGGCGGGCTTGCAAACCGTTCGGACGCTAAAACGAACCGACCGCGTCTTCGCGTTGCCGAGGGTGTTCATAAGTGGATAGTATGGGCTTACTTATTACAACGTGTGCCGCGTCCGGGAAGCGCGGTGCCGCTCATTGGGAGGAACAACATGAAAAAGAAGCTGCTGCTTGCGCCCCTCATGGCCGTCTTGGTTGCATGTGTGGTCGTGCTTTCCGGTTGCGGAGGCCCTTCGATCGAGGAACTCATCACCGAGGATCTTACGACTCAGTTTGACGAGGTCAAGAACGGTGGCGACGACTTCCTCTCTGGTCTGGAGGAGGCTTCGGGCGACGAGTTCGAGCAGCTGGGTATCGATCCCAAGGAGTATGCCAAGACCTATCTCGAGGGCTTTGACTACAAGATCGGCGACGTGACGGTCGACGAGGACAAAGGTGTCGCGACCGCCGAGGTCTCCATCACCTGCAAGTCCATGAACAAGATCGTCGAGGACTTCTCCACCCAGTATCAGGAGAAGGTCGCCGCGCTTGATACGGTTCCTTCCGATGACGAGCTGTACAAGATGGCCGGTCAGGTTATGGTCGATGTGACCAAGGCCACCGAGCCCAGGAAGACCACGGTTATCTTCAAGTACACCTGCAACGACGACGGCGAGTGGTCTGCCGACGACTCCGTCAACTCCGAGATGATGGATGCAATGCTGAGCTAGTTCGTTGCGGCGTTTTACCAAACGCCGCAACTGCTCGACGCTGCAAGCCCGCCAGAGCGGCAATCTGCCTTTCAACTTCGGCGGCATGACCAAAAGGTCAATGCCGCCTTGTTTCAAGGCACCTTGCTCGCTCTGGCGGGCTTTCGCTGTCGTTGCCAAAACAACGTCGTTCCCTTGGCTGGCTTAAAGTGGCGCTTGTACCTGTGGCGTTGCCATCGCTGCCGAAGGCGGCAGCTGGGGACGTTCCTTTTCTGCCGGCAGTTGGGGACACTCCTTGTGCCAGCGTTGCATCGAGTGCTTGGGAAGATGCGACCCGGTTTTTGGCCGAATAGTGGGTCGCATTTTCCGGATGGGGTGGGTTGCGGAAAGTGCGACCCGGAATATTGCTCTGAAACGGGATGCGGTTTCCCTGATGCGCCTCAAACGGAAAGCGCATCCCATTCCGGAGCTCCAAAACGGGATGCGCTTTCTGCGCGGAAGAATTGTCGCAGCTGCGTTAAACAGTGTCGCTCGTTACTCGTCCAGGATCAGCGCTGCGAGCTCGTCCTGGGTGTCCACCACGTAGTCGGCGCCGGCGGCCTCCAGCTCTGCACGGCCGCGGAAGCCCCAGCTGACGCCCGCGCTCTTAAGGCCGGCGTTGTGACCGGTCAGAACATCGACATTGGAATCGCCCACATAGAGCGTGGTCGCCGGATTGGCGCCCAGCTCTTCCATCACATGCAGCGTAACAGGCGCCTCGGGCTTGGGGGGAAACGCATCGATGCGGCCCTGCACCAGCGCAAAGCGCTCGGAACCAAAATACTTCTCGATAAGCGGAGCCGCCGAGACGTGGTCCTTGTTAGTGAGCACGGCAAGCTGCACGCCCGCGGCGCGCAGGCGGTCGAGCATCTCGATCGTACCGGCATAGGGGGCGGTGTGGTCCTCCTTGTGCTCGCCGTAGTAAGCCCTAAACTCGGCAAGCGTTTGCTCAAACATACGGCTGTCGCCCGCATACTCGGCAGGCATAAAGCGTTCGACCAGCTTGAGCATGCCGTTTCCCACCTTGTAGCGGTACTCGTCAACGGCAAACGTGGGCCAGCCGTGCGCCTCGCAGGTATGGTTGCCGGCGGCCGCCAGGTCCTCGAGCGTGTTGAGGATGGTGCCGTCCAGGTCAAAGATCACATGGGAAAAAGCTGCTGCCATGGGTGCTCCTGCCGCTTGAGTTGTAAAACGCACCCCATGATACTGGGCATGCGTGCCGGGCATGTTTGGAATCTGAATATCTTTAATAGCCCTGAGCCTTTGTTGTTAGCAAATTCTCGGCAGCTGCTCTCCTACGAGCATGTCGAGGATGCGGGTCGATCCCCAGCCGGTGCGCACGCGCACGGCGGGACGTGCGCCCCCGGCAAGCGGCAGCACGCGACCGATGACGGCGGCATTCTCGCCGTAGCGGGCGGCGCGCATGGCGCTCAGCGCGGCATCGGCTTGCTCGGCCGGCACGACGGCAACCATCTTGCCCTCGTTTGCCACCTGCAGCACATCGTAGCCGAGCATCTCGCAGGCTGCCTGCACGTCGGGGCGCACGGGCACATCGTCCTCGTCGATCTCCATGGCAACGTCGCTGGCCTGGGCAAACTCGTTGAGTGTGGACGCCAGGCCACCGCGCGTGGGGTCGCGAAAGCAACGCGTGCCGGGCGCTGCGGAAAGCACATCGGCAATCAGGTGGTTGAGCGGCGCGGCGTCGCTTTCGATGGTGCTCGAAAACGCCAGACCCTCGCGTTGGCTCATGATGGCGATGCCGTGGTCGCCCAGCGTACCCGATACCAGAATGACATCGCCGGGCTGACAGTTGGTGCCGCTGAGCGCTACGCCCGCGGGTACCTCGCCCACGCCGGCGGTATTGATATAGACGCCGTCGGCCCCGCCGCGCTCGACCACCTTAGTGTCGCCCGTGATTATGGACACGCCCGCCTCATGCGCCGTTTCGGCCATCGTCTGCACAATCTGGCAGAGCTTATCCATGGGATAGCCCTCTTCAAGGATAAAGCCGCACGACAGGTAGCGCACGTTGGCGCCCGAGGTCGCGACGTCGTTAACGGTTCCGCACACGGCGAGGCGGCCGATGTTGCCACCGGGGAAGAACTGCGGCGAGACCACAAAGCTGTCGGTCGACATGGCTATGCGCGCGCTCGCGGGCAGCGCGGCGACGCCGGCATCGTTGCCTTCGAGCAGCTCGGGCGACCCAAACGCATCCAAAAAGACCTCATCGATGATGCGTTTCATCATCTGGCCGCCAGAGCCGTGGCCCAGCAGGACGGTGCTATCGGTGGCAGTACGGGACATATCGAAAACTCCAATCGTGGGTGGTGCCGGTGTGCGGGTGCGTCCGGACTAGTCGCGGTAGCGGTAGTACGCCGCGCAGCTGCCCTCGGAGCTCACCATGCACGGGCCGACGGGGTGCTCGGGCGTGCAGGTACGGCCAAAGAGCGGACAGCTGCTCGGTGTAATGGCCCCGCGCAGCACGTCGCCGCAGCGGCACCCGCGCGGCTCGACCGTCTCCTCGACGGGCACGTCAAAGCGGGTACGGGCATCAAAGCGCGAGAACTCGGGGCGGATGGAAAGGCCCGAGTTGGCAATCGGCCCCAGCCCGCGCCACGTGGTATCGCACGGCTCAAACACCTGCTCGACCAGCTGGCGCGCCACGGGGTTGCCGTCTGCGTTGACGCCACGGCGGTAGGCGTTGCCAATCGTGGGTCTGCCCTCGACAACCATCTGGACCAGCATGCAGATGCCCTGCAGGATATCGACCGGTTCAAATCCCGTGACCACACCCGGGGTATCGAACTCGTCGACCAAAAAGCTAAAGGGCGCCAACCCCGTGATGGTGGCGACATGGCCTGGCAGGATAAAGCCGTCGATGGTGGTCTCGGGATCGTTGGCGATGGCGCGCAACGCCGGCGGCGTGGTCTTGTGGGCGCAATAGACCGAAAAGTTCAAAAGCCCGCGCGCCTCGGCCTCCAAGATGGCGGCGGCGATGGTGGGCGTCGTAGTCTCAAAGCCCACGCCCATAAAAATGACCGGGCGATCGGGGTTTTGCTCGGCAATGTCGAGCGCGTCGAGTGGGGAGTAGACGATGCGGATGTCGCGCCCTGCCGCCTTTTGCGCAGCGAGCGAGGTGGACGATCCGGGCACGCGCATCATGTCGCCAAAGGTGGTGATGATGGCGCCGTCGATGTTGGCGAGCGCGATTGCGTGGTCGATGTCGCGGTTGGCGGTAACGCAGACGGGGCAGCCCGGTCCGCTCAGCAGCTTGAGCCCGGCCGGCATAATGGAGCGAAAGCCATAGCGGCCGATGCTCACGGTGTGCGTGCCGCAGACTTCCATAAGGTTGATGGTGTGGTCGCCGACGAGTTCATGGATGCGTTCGATGAGCTCGCGGGCCAGCTTGGAATCGCGAAATGCCGAAAAGTCGATACCGGAGCGAGCCGGCTGTCCGGCCGCCACTAGTATGCCTCGGCCGGGTTGCTGGCCAGTTGGTCTTCTTCGACCAGTTCGGTCATGGCATTAACGAGCTCGAGCGTTTCTTGCGCTTCCTGCTCGTCGACGATCTGGATGCCAAAGCCGGCGTGTACGAGAATATAGTCGCCAACCTGCGCCGTCGGCACGAGTCTTAGCGAAACAGGGCGCTCGATGCCCATCATGTCGACGGTGGCCTTGAGGTCGTCGTCGCGTTTGACTACTTTACCGGGAACGGCAAGGCACATATTGTTCCCCTTTTATACGCTTTGCGCTGGACGGGCGCTCAATAATCCATCAGTTGATGGTAGCGCTCGCGGGGTTCGCGGGCAAACGCGTTACGCCTGTGAGACGGCGGCGTGCGAGGGCGAGCTACTGTGATGCAATCTGCGCAAGACGAGCGCTTGCGACCGCCGCCTGACCGTAGGCGATGCAGCCGTCATTGACGGGTACGGTGTGGGGGACAAGGACAGTAAGGCCCGCGCTTTTGAGCTCGCGGGCGAGGAGCTGAAGCAGAAGTCGGTTCATGAACACGCCGCCCGAGAGCGCGACGGTGTCGATGCCCTCGTGCACGCAGATATCGCTGGCGATGCGCGCCGAGGAGCGCGCGATGCCGACATGGAAGTCGAGTGCGAGCCTGTTGGCGGGCGCTCCGGCTTCAATTCCTCCCAAAAGTGCCTCAAAGAGTGCTTTCTGGTCCAGAACATAGGGGCCGTCCAGCCACGATGGGTCAGATGCGGAGTAGCCGGCGTTGTCGTCGGGAAAATGGGCGATTTCGCTGTCGAGCGCGCGCCAGGCGGCGGCTTCGAGCTCGATGGCGGGTTCGCCCTCGTAGGTTGCCTGGCCGCAAATGCCCAAAATCGCGGTTGCGGCATCAAACAGGCGACCCATGCTGCTAGTGCGCGGACTGTTGATGCCGCGCTCGATCATCGTTGCCGTTATGCTGCGCGTTTGCTCGTCAAGGCTGTTCAAGAGCCCCGCGGCTCCCGGGTGCTCGAGCAGGTCGAGCTCGCTGAGCAGGGCAAAGGCGTTGCGGCGGGCATCGTGTACGGATGCGGCGCCACCGGGAAGCGCCCAGGCGCGCAGATGCGCGACGCGCTCAAAATCGGTGAGACGGGCGACAAGAAACTCACCGCCCCATATGGTGCCATCGGTGCCGGCGCCCGTGCCGTCGAAGGCGATGCCGAGGACGCGTGCATCGGGCGCAAGCCGGCCTGCGACAATCGCCTCTGCCATTACGCTCGCGATGTGCGCATGGTGGTGCTGGACTTCGATAAGCGGCAGATCGTGCTCGCGCGCCCATTGGCTCGACAGATAGCTGGGATGCATGTCGCATGCCAAGGCGGCAGGCGCCAGGTCAAAGAGGTTTTCCAGACGCGAGCGCGCGGCGCTCCAAGCATCGAAAGTCGCGCCGTTTTCGACATCGCCGATATGCTGCGACACAAAACAGGTCGTATGACCGTCCGAGTCCGTGCGAGTGAGTGCAATCGTGGCTTTTTGCTGCGGCCCGCAGGCGAGTACGCAGGGCGTGGTGCCGTCGAGCGCCGGCAACGACAGCGGTTGCGGCGCATATCCGCGTGCACGACGTACGGGCATGACGTCGCCGTCGACCACGCGTACCACGGAGTCGTCGTAGCGCGACAGGATCGCGCGGTCGTTGCCGAGCAGCGCGTCGGCGATGCCGGCGGCAACGAGGTGTTCCCAGGCAAGGTCGTCGTCGGTCTCGATGGGTTCTTCGCTCAGGTTTCCGCTGGTCATGACGAGCGCGTACATACCGCGGGCTTCTGCCGCGGCAAGCAACAGATGCTGAAGCGGGGTGTAGGGGAGCATAACGCCAAGCTCGGGCAGGTCGTGCGCGACGGACGGCGCGAGCGCGAGGGCGTCGGGGGAGCCGTCGCTCCCGCAAACAGCACGCCGGCGCAGCAGCACAATGGGGCGGATGCTGCCGGCGAGAAGCTCGCGCTCAGCGTCATCGATATGGCACAGGCGCCCGGCATCGGCAAGACGGCGCACCATGACGGCAAGCGGCTTATTGCTGCGACGCTTGCGACGGCGCAGCTCGGCCACCGCCTGCTCGTTGGCAGCGTCACAGGATAGATGGAATCCGCCCAGGCCCTTGATGGCGACGATGCCACCGCTGGCCAGCAGCTCAACGCAGCGCTCGATGATAGCGTCGCTGGCCTCGCGTGTGGTGCCGACGGCCGGTGTCGCGGACGAATTCCCGCACGCATCGCCGTTCACAGCCTCGCGCCACGTAATATGCGGCCCGCAATCAAAGCAGGCATCGGGCTGTGCGTGAAAGCGACGGTCGAGTGGATCGGCATACTCTGCGGCGCAGGCGGGGCACATGGGGAAACGGTCCATCGATGTGGCCGCTCGGTCATAAGGCAGCGATCGGATGATGGTAAAGCGTGGGCCGCAGTTAGTGCAGTTGATAAAGGGGTAGTGATAGCGTCGGTCGGCGGGATCGAACAACTCGCGCAGGCAATCGTCACAGGTGGCGATATCGGGCGAGACGAGCGTCGTGTGCGCGGTTTGGTCCTGCGACGCCACAATGTGAAAGCCCTGCTCATCGGCAGCCCTCCAGCCGCCAGGCTTCAAATCCGCAATATCGACTCGCTCAACGTGAGCTGCCGCAGGCGCATGCTCAGAAAGCGCGGCAACAAAAGCATCGAGCGCATCGGCCGGAGCGTGCGCCTCGATATGCACACCGTCGCCCGCATTGAGCACCCATCCGCAAATGCCATGCGCCATGGCCTCGCGATACACAAACGGTCGCATGCCAACGCCCTGCACAATGCCCGTCACATGAATATGCACATGCCGCATGCGACACCCCTCATCAAAACCGACCAAAAAGGGACAGGTTTATTTTGGTAGGTAAAACTTCTAAACCTGCCAAAACAAACCTGTCCCTTTTTGGCAGGTGCGCTGCGGGAAATCCCGCTACAGCCCCAGGCTCTGCTTGGTGGCGGCGCACGTGAGCTCGCCGTGCTTAACGCCGCGCAGGCCCAGCAGGCGGTCGGCTAGTTCGTAGACGCGCTCGCCGCGACCCTTGAGCGCCAGAATCTCCAAGCAGTTGTGGTGATCCAGATGCACGTGCATGGTCGATACGATCTCGTCGGTGTAGTCGTGCTGCACTTCGTCCAGACGGCGCGTCAGGTCGCCGGTGTGATGGTCGTAGATCATGGTGAGCGACCCGATAACGTGCTCATTGGGCGTGCGCATCTGCTCTTTGGCGATCGAGGCGCGAATCAAATCGCGCACGGCCTCGGAGCGGTTGGCCACGTCGCCGCGGCGCGCGATCTGCTCGTCAAAACGGCGCAGCAGGTCGTCGGGTGCGGTAACCGAAAAACGGACCAGCTCGGAGCCGGAGCCACTACAGTGGCAGCCCGCGTCACCGTCCGCCCCGTGCGGATGCTCGTGCTCGTACCCGCAGCCGTGCTCGTGTTCGGCCACGTTACACCAGCTTCACGGAGCCGACGGAGTTGTGGTCGGCCTCGATGGCTTCCTCGTAGCCCTCGAGTGCGTCGTGGGCCTCGTGCAGCGCGGCCATGGCTGCCTCGAGCTTGGCGCCGATGCGCTCCATATCAAAGTTCTCGGTCGCATGCAGCAGCTGATGGCTCCACTCGTGAGCAAGCTCGATGGTGTCGTCGACCTGCTTGACGCTCATGGCAAGCTGGCTCATGTTCATTCCAACATCATGCATGGGAAATCTCCTTTTGTATGGGGCAGTTCAGTGGTTCAAATTTTACTACGCCCGCTCTGCGCGCAGCTGCATAAGAAAACGGGTGCGAGTCTGTGTGACCCGCACCCGTTCACTGGGGGCTGTTTGTGACTACCATACTATCCGTGGTCGCACACGGTGCACCCAGAAGTCCGGCGAGCGGTGCAAAAGCGCTCATAGACGGCGGGTAAGTAACAAGCGTATTACAGATGCTTCTCCAGCAGCGCCTGCAGCCTCGCCTTGGGCAGAGCGCCAACCGAGCGGTCAATCTCCTCGCCGTTCTTAAACACAATCAGCGTGGGGATGCTCATGACGCCATACTTCATGGCTAGGTCCTGGTTGTCGTCGACGTTGCATTTGGCAACGGCAAGCTTGCCCGCCAGCTCATCGGCAACCTCGTCAACGATGGGCGAGAGGGATCGACAGGGCCCGCACCACGGTGCCCAAAAATCGACCAGCACGGGCAGGCTGTCGTTAACGATGGAATCGAAGTTCTCGGGGGTAATCTGATTAATGTCAGCCATAGTGACCTCCATAATGCGACGCGGCTTGGCCGCGTAAAACTCAGTACGACCGTGCTTATACCCAGCCGCCCGCAATGCAACCACTCGCGGGCGGCTCTTTTATATAATGGTGGGCACGCAAACGATTGGAGAGCGCATGCCCACGTCACAAAGCCAGAAAAAAGAAGCCATCGCCCAGGCGGCCGAGCAGGAGCTCACATCGCTTGCGGTCCGTGGCGTGCGCATCGCGGGCAACGCGTGCTCGCCGATCGTGCTGGTCAAAGGCGATTTGGACGAGGCCGAGCGTTCGGGTGGTGAGCTTGCCGCCGGCCCGGATGGCGCGGCGTTGCGCAAGGCGCTTGGGGCCATCGGCTACGCGCCCGAGGATTTTTGCGTGCTGGCAAGCGTCGCCGGCGTGGGCGACGGAGCGGTCGCGGTGGGCGAGACTCTGCCGTGCGAGCTGTTCCGTGAGGCGCTTGAGGCCTTGGACCCCGAGGCGGTGCTACTGCTCGACAACAACGCGGCTGACGCCATGCGCGAGACCTACGCCGATATGCTCGTGGCGATCGATGACTTCGACACCGCCATGCTCAAGCCCGGCTTGGTCGCCCATGTGCAGGGTCGCCGCGTGCTCGCGCTCGACGGTTTTGAGGCGGCGCTCACTGACAAAGCCGCCAAGCAGCGCATGTGGGCCTACATCAAGCAGCTGACTCCGGCGGCCGCTCCGCTGTAGCGGATTAGCGCCGGCGAGCGATTGTCTGGCGGGCAAGGCACGCCTCGAGATCGGCGCCGCACTTCTACATCACAGCGCGCAGCTCAAACCGATCGCCGTTAATGCGGAACTGGCAGTTGCCGTTCATGCGTTCGACGGCAAGCTTAATGCTCTTGGTTCCAAAGCCGTGTCCGGTGTGCCCGGCTACGGGCATGCCGTCGACCATGCGCGGCGCGCGGTCAAACGTGTTGGAAACTAACAGCAGCAGCTGGCCGTCCTCTAATCGCAGGTCAAAGTCGACGAATCGCTTTCCTTGGGGTGCGGCGCTTGCAGCGGTGATAGCGTTTTCCAAGGCATTTGAGAGCACGCTAAACAGGTCGGCGTCACCTACGTGGATGGTTTCGGGTACGGCGGCGCGCAGGTTGGCGGTAATGCCGTTTCTATTGATATCCGAGTTAAATGACGAAAGCGCGATGTTTACGGTCTCGTTGGCACAGAAGCGGCGTACGGCGGTGCGGTCGCCGGCTTCGCAGAGTTCGTCGATGCGTTTGAGCGCCTCGTCGGTGTGCCCCTCCTCAATTAAAGCGGCCAGGCCGCGTAGGAAGTGGCGCATATCGTGGCGAAGAATCGACAGCTCGCGCCCAGATTGACGCCAGGCCTCGAGCTCTTTAATGGCGGCGCTGTCGCGGGTTTCGAGCATCCAGCGCTCTCGCTCGGCGGTTTCCTTTTCTTCGTATTCGCGCAGGTAAACGGCAAGAAACATAAGATAGAAGGCGCAGAGCGCAAATGCCAAAAACTCAACCGTCACCACCGAACCCGAGTGGAACAGCGTGGTGTAGACGTTGGTGGCATAGTCAAAGACGTAATAGACGAGCGGCAGGATTAAAAGGATGCCCAGCTCGGTGGTGCTTTTAATCGCCAAGCGCGGACCGATGTCGCCGGCCCAATGCAACAGGACGGCAAAGACGGCGAGTGTGGTCGCGATGCGCGCCAGATAGTACGCGACCTGCGAATCGGTTGCGGCAAATGCGGCGATGCCCATCCAATTGCTGAACTGGCAGCTCAGATAGGCACTCGTAATGCCGAGCACGGCAAGCAGCGGGCTCAGGCGGTAGCGCGCGCACAAATAGATGACGAGCGGCAGATGCACGACGAGCGGATATACCTGGCGGGCAAATAGTTCGCCGCCAACGACATTGGCGATTGAGAAGGCGGTGCCGGTCAGGATGGTAACGACCACCAGCTCGAGCGCATGGCGTCGATTGAGCTCGACGCCGCACAGCGCCGCCGAGGCAAAGACGCCAAAGAGCAGCGTCGTGGCGTGGTGGATTGCCCAAAGGACCATTTCGACCGAGGAGACCATCAATGTCTCCCACCCTCAAAGCGCACCGCAAAGTAGGCGTCTTGGAATCCCTGCTTGCAGCTGCGCGAAAGCGGGATGCACGCGCCGGAGCGCATGACGATGTCTGTGCGGTCAAAGTGATCGATATTGCGCAGGTTGACCTGGTAGCTGCGGTGGCATTTAAAGAAGACTGCGTTTTGCTCCAAGCGGTCCTCGACGCTGCGGAACGACTCGAGTGCCTCGATATCGCGTCCGTCGCGCAGGTGGAAGACCACGTGCTTGTTGCGCGCCTCGGCATATTCGATGTCGGACAGGCGCAGGGCGTGGTAGCCAAAGGAAGTTTTGATCACGAGCTCGTCGGTTGCCGCCGGGCGCATGCTCGAAAGCTCGTCGAGCAACTGCGCTAGGCGTTCGTAAGTCACGGGCTTGAGCAGATAGTCGAAGGCACGGACCTCGTAGGACTCCAGTGCGAACTCGGGCGACGAGGTGAGGAACACCAGGCGCACGGCGGTATCGGCTTGGCGCAATTCGCGCGCGGTGTCCATGCCGTTGACGAGCGGCATGATCATGTCGAGCAGAATGATGTCGGCGCGCGATGCGGCATGGCGGGCCAGCAGGTCCTCGCCGCGCGTGACGAGCGCAACATCGACCGCCGTGCCCGTCTCGCTCGACCAACGGTCGATCATCCGGTGCAGTCTATCTAGAAAAGCGACGTCGTCGTCGCAGGCAATAATCTTGAGCATTCTGAGCCCCCTTAGTAGTTCGATTTTGCCACATTGGGTGCGGACCGCTCGCGGAGGCGTGTCCCATTTGCGCCCCACGTCGCGCAACTCGCGCCGAGCGGTATTGCGGTGGCGAAAGATGCCTCCTGCGCTATCGAGAGCTCGGCTATCCTCAGCTTGCCAGTTCGAAAATGGACCTGCCACATGATTGAATCATTATTTCAACTTTACACCTAGGTTTACAGCTGTCTTGTCAGCTGTAAACCTAGGTGTCATACTAAAGCCCCAAGATTCGCCAAAAGAGAGGGGCCTTGATGGCACAGAGCGCGAACATGGATGCATCGGAGCTTGCACACGATATCGCGGCCGGCCTAGCATCGGCAACGACGGCAACGGAGCGCGCGGCACTGGTGCCCGCAGAGCTCGTCGAGGCCATTCAGCAACTAAAAACCCAACGTGACGCGGTGATCCTGGCGCACTACTATGTGGCGCCCGAGGTCCAAGCCGTTGCCGATTACGTCGGCGACAGCTTCTACCTGGCAAAGCTCGCCAAGAGCCTGCCGCAGCAGACCATCGTGCTGTGCGGCGTGGAGTTTATGGGCGAGAGCGCCAAGCTGCTCAATCCCACCAAGACCGTGTTGTTGCCCGAGCCGGGCGCGGACTGCCCCATGGCTCACATGGTCAAGCGCGAGACGGTCGACGCCGCCCGCGCCGAGTACGGTGACGACCTTGCCGTGGTGTGCTACGTCAACTCCACGGTCGAGATCAAGAGCTGGAGCGACGTGTGTGTCACCAGCTCCAACGCCGTCAAGATCGTGTCCGAGCTGCCGCAGCAGCATATCCTGTTCATCCCCGATCAAAACCTGGGCCGCTTCGTAGCCGAGCAGGTGCCGCAAAAGCACGTCATTCTCAACAATGGCTACTGCCCGCGCCACCACATCATTACCGTCGAGCAGATCGTCGACGCGACGGAGGCTCACCCCGACGCGCTCGTGCTGGCGCATCCTGAGTGCAAGGCCGACGTCCTGGCCGAGGCCGACTACATCGGTTCCACCGCCGGCATCATCAAGTACGCCGAGGAGTCCGACGCGAGCGAGTTCATTATCGTGACTGTCCGCGGCGTGCTCTACGAGCTCGAGCTCCGCTGCCAGGGCACCGGCAAGAAGTTCTACTTCCCCGCGGTGCAGCCCACCTGCGTCAACATGGACCTCATCACGCTCGAAAAGCTCGTGCGCTGCCTGGAAACGGGCGAGGGCGAGGTGCAGATCGGCGTCTCGGACGAGGCAGCAGACCAGGCCAAGCTCACGCTCGACCGTATGCTCGAGTACGCAGCGCGCTAGAACAATGTGGCATGAGGGATGGTCCCTTATGTCACATTCAAGGGAGAGGATTCCTGTGGAAACCAAGCAATACCCCGACATGGAGTGCGACGTCGTCATTGCCGGCTGCGGCGTAGCGGGCCTGTATGCGGCTCTCAACCTGCCGACGAGCACGCGCGTGATCATGCTCTCCAAGGGCGCTGTCGACGAGTGCGATTCGATGCTCGCGCAGGGCGGCATCTGCGTGCTGCCCGAGGGCTCAGACTACGATGCCTTCTTTGAGGACACCATGCACGCCGGCCATTACGAGAACCGCCGCGAGAGCGTCGACATCATGATCCGCTCGAGCCGCTCGGTCATCAACGACTTGCTAGCGATGGGCGTGGATTTTGAGCGCAAGGCCGACGGCAGCCTCGACTTTACCCGCGAGGGCGCGCACAGCCGTCCGCGCATTGCCTTCCATGCCGATATCACCGGCAAGGAGATTACGACCAAGCTGCTCCAGGCCGTTCGCAAGCTGGATAACGTGCAGATTTTGGAGCACGTAGCCATGACCGATATCCTGACGGGCGAGCGTGACGGCGCCACGGTGTGTGCCGGTGTCGTCGCCGTTTCCGTGGACGAGGACAACTCGGTTCGTCCCGCCGACGAGCTGACAAATGCCGCCGATGGCGTGCATGCCGGCGAGCCGTTTAAGATTCATGCCCGCCACACGCTGTGGGCGACGGGCGGTATCGGCGGCGTATACGACCATTCGACCAACTACCCGCAGCTCACGGGCGATGCCTGCTACATCGCTCAGGAGCATGGCATTAAGATGGAGCATCTGGACTACGTGCAGATTCACCCCACGGGACTGTTCTCGCCGCAGCCGGGCCGCACCTTCCTGATCAGCGAGAGCTGCCGCGGCGAGGGTGCGATTTTGCTCAACGCCGCCGGCGAACGCTTTACTGACGAGCTTCAGCCGCGCGATGTGGTCGCTGCCGCTATTCGCGAGCAGATGAAGCAGGACGGTACCGAGCACGAGTGGCTGAGCTTCGCCCCCGTCGAACGCGATGTGGTGACCGGGCATTTTGCCAACATTCGCGCGCGCTGCCTTGAGGACGGCCGCGACATCTTGGACGAGCCCATCCCCGTTACGCCCACGCAGCACTACTTTATGGGTGGCGTATGGGTCGATAAGGACGGCCGCACCTCGATGCCCGAGCTCTACGCCGCGGGCGAGACGGCCTGCAACGGCGTTCACGGCAAGAATCGCCTTGCATCAAACAGCCTGCTCGAAGCGCTGGTCTGGGGTCGTCGCGCCGCGTGGTATATGCGTACCGGCGAGTCACTGGCCGTGGAGCAGGCGGGCGATCCCGCGCTCGATGGCCGTCATCGCGCCCTGAGCGCCGACATCCTGGCAATCGATGATCTGGCCCGTGCCGCCGGCACGCAGGCCGTGGAGGAGTAGACCATGAATCCCATTACCATGAAGCTCGTCGTCGATGATCTGATTCTGCAGGCTCTGCGCGAGGACATTACGTTTGAGGACGTGAGCACGGCGAGCGTGTGCCCCACGGCGCGTCCCGCCACGGTGGAGCTTATCGCAAAGGCCGATGGCATCATCGCCGGCCTGGATGTGTTCGCTCGCACCTTTGAGCTGCTGGATTCGCAGAGCTCGGTGCTGTTTGATTTTGCCGACGGTGACGAGGTGCACGCCGGCGACCATGTGGGTCAGGTGCGCGGCGACGCGCGCGTGCTGCTTTCGGGCGAGCGCGTGGCACTCAACTACCTGCAGCGCATGAGCGGCATCGCTACCTACACGCACAGCATGGCCGCGGCGCTCGAGGGCACCAAGACCGTCCTCGTCGACACGCGCAAGACCACGCCGGGCATGCGCGTGTTTGAGAAGGCAGCGGTTGAGATCGGCGGCGGCAGCAACCACCGCTACAACCTGTCGACGGCCGTCATGCTCAAGGACAACCACATCGATGCCGCCGGTGGCGTGACGCGCGCGATCGAGATGGCGCGCGCCCATGCGTCGTTTACCGCGACGGTCGAGATTGAGTGTGAGAACCTGGACATGGTGCGCGAGGCCGTGGAGGCTGGCGCCGATATCATCATGTTCGACAACATGACCCACGACGACATGGCTGCCGCGATTGAGCTTATCGCCGGCCGTGCCAAGACCGAGTGCTCGGGCAACGTGGACGCCAGCAATATCCGCGCGCTCGCCGACCTGGGCGTTGACTTTATTAGCTCGGGGGCGTTGACGCACTCTGCGCCGATTCTCGACCTCTCGCTTAAGCACCTGCGTCTGCTGGACGGTAAATAATGGACGCCCGCGAGCGTCGCCGTGCCATCATGGGCGTGCTCGAGCGAGCCAAGGGCCCCGTCTCCGGCAGCGCACTTGCTCGTGAGGTGGGTGTGAGCCGCCAGATTGTCGTGCAAGACATCGCCCTGCTGCGCGCCGATGGGCACGATATCGTGGCGACCAATCGCGGCTACGTGCTGCAGGAGGCCCCCAGCAGCCCCGCTGTGCCCACGCGCTTGGTCAAGGTTCGCCACGGCGTGGAGCAGGCAGGCGATGAGCTTACGAGTATCGTCGACGCGGGTGGCGCCGTGCTCAACGTGATCGTCAACCATCGTGTGTACGGCAAGATCACGGCCGACCTGGACATCCGCAACCGCCGCGATGTTGAGCGCTACCTGCACGATATCGAGAGCGGCAAGAGTTTCCCGCTACTAACGGTGACAAGCGGCTATCACTTCCATCGCATCGCGGCGGAGGACGAGCAAACCCTCGACGAGATCGAGGTCATGCTCAAGGAAAAAGGCTACTTGGCGGACCTAATGCCCTACGAAGACGACCTATCGTAGCCGATGCTGCAAACGCCCCTAAGCGGCAATCTGCAGCGGTGCCAAATTAGTTATCCGCACAAACAAAAAGGAGGCCTCCGCGGCGATGCGGAAGCCTCCTTTTTTGTGCACGGTGTACTTTTGAGTGTGCAAGTGGGGAGTTGTTACTCCTCGACGATCTCAGTGATCGCGCCAGCG
The DNA here is from genome assembly GCA_902496375.1 of uncultured Collinsella sp. Lineage (GTDB taxonomy): Bacteria > Actinomycetota > Coriobacteriia > Coriobacteriales > Coriobacteriaceae > Collinsella. The sequence continues at coordinate 4,020 of CABVAS010000007.1, read as the reverse complement.
GGGCAAGCGTCCTGGCAAGCGCCACAGGCGACGCAGGAGTCCTCGTCAGCGACGGTAGCGACGTCCTGGAGCTCCAGAACGCCAGCGGGGCAGGAGTCGACGCAAACGCCACAAGCGATGCACTCGTCGGCATCAATTACGGGATGAGCCATGGTAGTTTCCTCTCTGTTGACCGACGCTACAGGCGATGCGCGCCGGTTTGATTCGGGCAAAAACATACCACGGGAGCGACCGTTTGCAATACCCTCTGGCCGGCATCTTCATACCGTTCGCCGAGTATGCCAAGGTTTACTAAAAAACGTGCAGGTGGGGCCGTTGAGCTGCGCAAATGTTAGCTAAAGGTGACTTGAAATATTGAGCTATTGAGCGCGCCTGCGGAAAGGGCATCCCGTTATTTGGCCGAAAAACGGGTCGCAGTTTCCGGTTGGGCCCGCTAGCGGAAACTGCGACCCGGTATCAGCTCTCAAAACGGGATACGGTTTCCGGTTGAGCCTTCAGACGGAAACCGCGGCCCGGAATCCACGCTCAAAACGGGACGAGCTTTCCGCAAGGCGGCCCCAGGCACCCTCGGACCCAAGCCTCAGCCATCTCTACATAGATCTCGATAGATTTGCCGAGAACTCAAACAGCGCATCTACCTGCGCATTTAAGAACCTAAACTCTTGGCAATAAGAAATCTTATATGAATTGACTTAGATTTTGTATATTCCGGCCCATAAGGGGATACACTACATCCTGAAAGACAAGCCGAAACACCGCTCGGCAGACCGCCGAGTCGGTGCAAACGCACAAGAGAGAGGGAATTTCTAATGGGCAAGATTCTTGGTATCGACCTTGGTACTACTAACTCCGCAATGGCCGTTCTCGAGGGCGGTTCTCCGACCATTATCGTGAACGCCGAGGGCGACCGCACCACCCCGTCCGTCGTGGGCTTCCGTGCCGACGGCGACCGCGTCGTGGGTAAGGCCGCTAAGAACCAGGCTGTCACCAACCCCAAGAACACCGTGTTCTCCATCAAGCGCTTCATGGGCCGCAAGTACTCTGAGTGCACCTCCGAGATCAAGACCGTGCCGTACGAGGTCAAGGAGGGCCAGGGTGGCCGTGCCGTCGTCGACATCGAGGGCAAGGATTACACCGCCGAGCAGGTGAGCGCCATGACGCTCGCAAAGATGAAGGCCGACGCCGAGAAGTATCTGGGCGAGACCGTCACCGACGCCGTCATCACCGTCCCGGCCTACTTCAACGACGCCCAGCGTCAGGCCACCAAGGACGCCGGTAAGATCGCCGGCCTCAACGTCAAGCGTATCGTCAACGAGCCGACCGCTGCTGCTCTTGCCTATGGCCTGGACAAGCAGGGCACCGACCAGCGCATCCTGGTCTTCGACCTGGGCGGCGGCACCTTCGACGTCTCCATCCTCGACCTCGCCGACGGCGTGTTTGAGGTTCTGTCCACCTCGGGCGACAACCACCTGGGCGGCGACGACTGGGATCAGCGCGTCATCGACTGGATGGCCGATAAGTTCCAGCAGGAGAACGGTGTCGACCTGCGTCAGGACCCCATGGCCCTGCAGCGTCTGAAGGAGGCTGCCGAGAACGCCAAGAAGGAGCTCTCCGCCGCCCAGCAGACCACCATCAACCTGCCGTTCATTACCATGAACCAGTCCGGCCCGCTGCACCTCAACTACACGCTGACCCGCGCCGAGTTCGAGAAGATCACCCGCGACCTGCTCGAGCGCTGCAAGCAGCCTGTCACCAACGCCCTGCGCGACGCCAAGCTTAAGCTCTCCGATCTGACCGAGGTCATCCTCGTCGGCGGCTCCACCCGTATGCCCGCCGTCCAGGAGCTCGTCAAGACTATGACCGGCAAGCAGCCCAACATGTCCGTGAACCCCGACGAGGTCGTTGCCGACGGCGCTGCCGTTCAGGGCGGCGTGCTCACCGGCGACGTCGAGGGCATCCTGCTGCTCGACGTTACCCCGCTGTCGCTGGGTGTCGAGACCATGGGCGGCATCATGACCAAGATGATCGACCGCAACACCACGATCCCGACCTCCAAGACCGAGGTTTACTCCACCGCTGCCGACAACCAGACCAGCGTCGAGATCAACGTGCTCCAGGGCGAGCGCGAGCTTGCCCGCGATAACAAGTCGCTCGGTAAGTTCCAGCTGACCGGCATCCCGGCTGCCCGCCGCGGCGTGCCGCAGATCGAGGTCACCTTCGACATCGACGCCAACGGCATCGTCAAGGTCTCCGCTAAGGACAAGGGCACCGGCAAGGAACAGCAGATCACCATTTCCGGCTCCACCGCGCTTTCCGACGACGAAGTCGATCGCATGGTCAAGGACGCCGAGGCTCATGCCGAGGAGGACAAGAAGCAGAAGGAAGAGGTCGAGGTCCGCAACCAGACCGACAGCCTGTGCTACTCCACCGAGCAGACCCTCAACGAGCTCGGTGACAAGGTTTCCGCCGACGTGAAGTCCAAGGCCGAGGCCGCTATCGCCGACGCCAAGAAGGCGCTCGAGGGCTCTGACGTCGAGGCCATCAAGGCCGCCGGCGAGTCCCTGCAGTCCGTGGCCTACGAGCTGGCCCAGGTTGTCTACGCCGACGCTCAGCAGCAGACCGACGGTGCCGCCGGTGCCCAGCCTGCCGATGATGACGTCGTCGACGCCGACTACGAGGTTGTGGACGACGAGGACAAGTAATCATGTCCGCCCGTAAAGCTCGCACGGAGGCGGCTGCCGCTGGCGCCGCCCCCGTTGACTCTGAGGAGAAGGACGTGAAGATTCCCGTAGAGGCCGTCGACGATACCGAGGTCAATGAGGCCCCGGCCGTCGAGGCTGCCGAGAACCAGGTAGAGGATTTCAACAAGGAGGCGACGATGACCGAGGACGAGATGGTGGAAGCCGCTATCCGCGCCGGTGAGGAAGCCGCCGACAACGACTTTAAGCTCAAGTTCGAGCAGGCCCAAAAGGAGCTTGCCGACGTGCGCAATGAACTCGATGCTGCGGCAGAGGCTCAGAAGGCCGCTGAGGACAAGGCGAAGGACGCCACCGAGCGCACCGCCCGTCTGCAGGCCGACTGGGAGAACTTCCGTCGCCGCACCGCCAACGAGCGCATTGCCGAGCGCGAGCGCGCGACCGAGAAGCTTGTCACCGCGCTGTTGCCGGTGATCGACGATATCGAGCGCGCGATCGACCATGCCCGCAGCCAAGAGCTTTCCGACGACTTTAAGCAGTTCGTCGATGGCGTTGACGCGGTACATGCCAAGCTGCTCGATGTGTTTGCGCACGAGGGCGTTGAGCCCATCGACCCCAAGGGCGAGGCGTTCGATCCGCTCGAGCACCAGGCTGTGGGTCGCGTCGAGGACGCATCGCAGTACGACGAGACCGTCAACGATGTGTACCAGAAGGGCTACCGCATGGCGGATCGCATCCTGCGTTCCGCGATGGTGACGGTGACCTACGGTGGCGAGAAGCGCCCCGCACCGGAGCCCGAAGCGGCGCCCGAGGATGCTGCGGCCGATACGGCCGAGAGCACCGAGGAGTAATTGAGAAGGGCCCCGGGGCAACACCCGGGGCCCTTTCTGGCCTAGTGCCATATGAAAGCATGGGCCGTCGTCTGCATGGACGGCGGACGTAACAGGAGAGGAGCTACGATGGCTGCAGGCAAAACCTTCTATGACATCCTGGGCGTATCCAAGAGCGCCTCCGACAAAGAGATCAAGAGCGCGTTTCGCAAGCTCGCGCAAAAATATCACCCCGATGCCGGCGGCGACGAGGCCAAGTTCAAGGAGATCAGCGAGGCCTACGAAACGCTTTCGGACGAGAAGAAGCGCAAAGAGTACGACCAGATGCTCATGTTTGGCGGCATGCCGGGCGCGGGCGGCGCGTATGGCGGCGGCTACGGTGCTGGCGCGGGCGCCAGCGGCTGGGGCGATATCTTCGACAGCATCTTTAGCGGCAACGGCGCCTGGGGCAGCGATTGGGGCTCGGGCTTTGCCGGGGCCGCGGGCGCCGCCGG
>CABVAS010000006.1 GCA_902496375.1 uncultured Collinsella sp. | reverse complement strand
GCCGGACAAACGATCGGCCGTCAGGGCAAGCTCAGACTCGCGACGCTCAACCATAAACGTTGGGTCGTTGAGGCACGGGCGGCACGCAGCCGCATCGAGCGCATCGCCCAAGCGAGCCGTATAGGTATCCCAGGCACGGCGACCGCGCTGATCGAGCATCTCCAGGTCGACCTGGGCCGACCCAATCATCGATGCCATCGCAGCACCCAGACGTTGATAGCGCGCCTCGAGCACATCGGCCAACTCCGTCATAGCCGGCGCCACCGATTCGGCCGCCGCCGTAGGCGTGGAGGCGCGACGGTCGCTCACCATGTCGCAAATCGAGGTATCGGGCTCATGGCCAATGCCGGTCACCACGGGCACGGGACAAGCCGCCACCGCACGGGCAAGCTCCTCGTCGTTGAAGGTCATGAGGTCCTCAAAGGAGCCGCCGCCGCGCACCAGCAAGATGCAGTCGGGCGCCGGCGTGATTGCGGCGGCACGGCGCAGGCCCTCAATAAGCTCGGCCGGCGCACCCTCGCCTTGAACCTTAGCGCCCACGCAGACGAGCTCGACGAGCGGGTTGCGACGACGCAATGTGCGCTTGACGTCGTCGATTACGGCACCCGAAAGCGAGGTAACGACCGCCACGCGGGAGCAGAACACCGGGATGCGGCGCTTGCGCGCTTCGTCCATCAGGCCCTCGCGGCGTAGCTTTTCGGCCAGTTGCGCCACTTGTTGACGCAGCAGACCCTCGCCCGCCAGCGAAAATGAGCGAGCGACAAAGCTCATGCGGCCCGTGGCCTTATAGAGATTGAAGCTGCCCTTAAAGCTCACCTGCATGCCATCGCGCAAGTCGAAGGTGCGCTTAAGGTAGGCGCCCTTCCAGATAATGCAGTCAACGGCGGCCGAGTCGTCCTTAATCTGGAAGTAGCAGTGACCGCTTCGGGCATTGGGGCCACGGAAACCCGTGACCTCGCCCAGAACGCTCAGCTGCGGAATGGCATCGAGCGCACCGGCGGCGATCTCTACCGCCTGGCTCACGCTGAGTTCTTTACGCTCCTGCTCGTCCGAACCGTCGAACTCGGCGGAAACGGCATTGCCGGTCAGATTCCAGCCTGCCACGCAGCCTCCTTTCGTTATCGTGCACAAGGGCTCCGGCCCTGCGCAAATTCAAGTCCAACACATAGTACAGCGCCGCGGGGACACAAATCTCCGCGGCGCCTGTCAAGCCAATTTGTTATCGGTTGGAGTTTCTGTTGTAGCGAGCCATCAGGTAGAGCAGCTGAATGATCGAAGTGAGCGCTGCAGCAACATAGGTAAGCGCGGCTGCCGTCAGGACCTTCTTGGCACCATTGACCTGCTTGGAGCTCATGCCCGACTGCTCGATGTACGCCACGGCGCGGCGGCTGGCATCAATCTCGACCGGCAGCGTAACCAGTTGGAACAGCACGCTAAACGAGAAGAAGATCAGTGCGAGGGATGTGAGCCCGGCAATGTTCATAAACAGGCCCAAGAGCAACACGATGGTCCAAGTGTTCTGGGTAAAGTTGACAACCGGAACCAGGGCGGTACGCACTTTCATCATGGCGTAACCGCTTTGACGCTGGGCGGCATGGCCCGCCTCGTGGCAGGCGACGGCAACGCTTGCGACCGACCCGCCCGAACGGTTGGCATCCGAGAGATACAGGTTATTGTCCTGCGGGTTGTAATGGTCGGTGAGCTCGCCGGCGACACCCTTGATACCCACGGCGTTGCAGCCGTTGGCGTCGAGCATGCGGCGAGCGACCGTGGCGCCCGTGTCGCCGTCCGAGCGAACCTTGGACCAGGTTTTGTATGTCGAGTTGATGTAGTTCTGTGCGGCAAGGCCAAGCACCGTGCAGACAAGAACAACCAGCAGGTACAGCGGGTCGATGCCAAAGCCGTATCCATAGTAATAAGGCATGCGAATTCCTCCGAATCGAGTTACACGTTGGAGGCATTTTACCCACTCGCCCAGCCAACGAGACACCATCGATGTTTTGGCATTGCAGCTCTAGAACGACGTTTACAGCGTTTGGTAAAACCGCGTAACTATAGAAGCTCGATTTTGCCGTCCTTCACGGTGAGTCCCATATTGCCGGAAAGCAGATCGTCCAGACGCGAGCCCACAAGCTCAAAGCGCCAGCCTTCGCGCAGGGGGCTCTGCTCGGGGTGCTCAATATAGTCGGCCAGGTCATCGCGCGAGGCGATGACCGAGGTCGCCACGCCCGAGCGCTCGGCAACCAGGCGAATGAGCGCATACATCAGGTCCGTCACGCTCTCCAACTCCGGAGAGATCTGGCGATGCCCGCGCACCATGAGCGGCAGGCGATCGTGCGGGCAGCTTGCGCCACGCTTGATGGCCATGAGCGCACCGTCCACGTCGCGCTCCCCCAACTGATCGGTACCGCGAATGCTACGGAACTCCTCAACGCGCACGGGATTGCGCTTGACGAGCGCAAGCAGCGTGTCGTCGGACATGACCCACTTGCGCGGGATGTTACGGCGCTCGGCGCGGTCCTCGCGCCAGGCGGCGAGCTCGCGCGCGATGCCCAGCTGGTGGCGGCTGCACGAGTTGATGCGCTTGACCTTGCGGAATGCCTCGTGACGGTCGGCGCGATAGTGCGACTCGTCAGCCAGCGGGCGTAGCTCGTCGAGCACCCAGTCCACACGGCCCAGCTCGCGCAGGCGACTCATCATCTCGGTATAGGCGACGATCAAGTACTTGACGTCATCAATCGCGTACTCAATCTGCTTATCGGTCAGCGGGCGACGCGACCAGTCGGTCAGCGACTCGGTCTTGGGCAGCGAGACGCCGCAAAACGTCTGAACAAGCGCGCCATACGAAATCTGCTGGCGCTCGCCCAAAAAGGCAGCGGCGACCTGCGTATCGAAAATCGGTCGTGGCAGCACGCCCACGGTATGGAGCATAACCTCCATATCCTGCGAGCAGGCGTGGAAGACCTTAGTCACGCTCTCGTCTGCCATAAGCTCGGCCAGCGGCGATAGGTCGTCGATTACCAGGGGATCGACCGCGACGCTCTCGGCAAGGGTGGCAATCTGAACCAAGCACAGACGCGGATGGAATGTGCGCTCGCGCAAAAACTCGGTATCGACGGCAATCGCGTCGAACTCACGGGCGCGCTGGCAAAAGTCGAGTAGAGCCTGATGTGTGGAAATGTACATATCAACCCATCGAATAAGGTTAGGCCCGAAAAACACGGGTAGGATATCGGCATTGCCTTACAACTATACTCGGTTAGTCACAGAACGGGAACGTAAGTATGCGCTGCCTTATCATCCACAACCCGGCATCGGGCCCCAGCTCAGATGAAATCTACGCATTCACGCACGCCCTCGCGCAGGGCGGCGACGAGGTCGTGATGCGTTTTATCGGCGATGGCATGGAGCCCGAGGACGCCGTGGCAGACGTGCGCGAGTTTGATCGCGTGGTCGTTTCGGGCGGCGACGGCACCGTCTCCAACGTGCTCGACCAGATGCGCGGATGCGGTGTCCCCACGCTCGTCTTCCCCTCCGGTACAGCCTGCCTGTTCTTCAACAACATCGGCAATGCCCCCGAGGCAGCGGCGCTTGCCAAGGCTTGCCGCGCCGGTCGCACGGTCAAAGTCGACATGGGCGAGCTCTTTTGGCTCGACGAGAACGGCAACGAGAAGCGCCACGGCTTCATCATCATCGCCGGCTCGGGCTTCGACGCCGAGATCATGATGAAGGCCGCCCCCACCAAAAACGACATCGGCGAGATCGCCTACTTCCTCTCTGCACTCGCCACGCCCAACCCTACGGTAGCGCACTTTACCATTGAGCATGACGGCATTGTCGAGGAGCTCGACGGCATCTGCTGCATGGCCGGCAATACCTCGGTCATCCAAAACGACATCAACCTGTTCCCCGACTGCCGCATGAACGATGGCATGGTCGACATTGCAGTCATCGAACCCGTGCGCACCGTGCAGCTGCTGCCTACCGTGATCACCGCTGCGCTTGACCCCGCCGGCAAGGTACTCGGGCGCCCGCAGTTCAAGATCATCCAGACCAAGGAAGCCAAAATCACCTGCACCCCGTCGCTGGGCATGCAGTTCGATGGCGAGATTATCTCCAGCAATTCGGGCGTCTTTGGAGCCCGCGCGCTTCCGCAATGCCTCGACCTCATCGTCGACGAATTCTCCCCGCTCGGAAAATAGGAGGACCCCATGAACGACAATCCCCTGATCGGCTTTATTGTCATCGTCTTGGCCATGCTCGTCGGTTACGCCATCAACGTGATTCACCGCCGAAAGAAGTAAATCCACATTGGTATGATATTCATCCAGTTATCGACTCTCCCGCTGTTTATGCAAATCCTAAACAGCGGGAGAGTTTTCTTTTTGAGCACCGTCTAATGCTTTATTCAGCTACAGTAAATGCAGGGTGCCTTTATTTAACTAAAGCCATAAAATGAGTATTATTATCCGTTCATCGTATATTTCCACACGCTCATCGAGTAAAAGCCGTTGTCGAGTGAATACTCTTTACACTTCCTTTAGGCTAGTAGATGTATTTATTAGCTGAAACTCCGTACGGTTTCGCGGGGTTTCAACAGTTGGGAGGGATTATGAGGTTTACTCATCCTGTCAACACGCTCAAGAAGCTCGGCTGCGGCCTTGCGTTTGGAGCAGCGGCCATCATGGCCATGCCGACTTCGGCACTCGCCTGCACCCAGATCTACATGGGCAGCAAGCTCACGGCAGACGGCAACACGTACTACGGCCGTTCCGAGGACTTCGGTCCGCGCTATGTCAAGCACTTTGGCATTGAGCCCGCACACAAGGACGGCAACGAGTACACCTCGGTCGAGTCCGGTTTTGAGTACAAGTCCAAGGGCGCAACCTACCGCTACACCTTCGTTCGCGACAACCCCTCGCAGTGGGAAGATCGCTACGACGCATATTCCGAGGCAGGCATCAACGAGAAGGGCGTCTCCTGCTCTGCCACGCTGAGCACCTCCTATAACGAGAAGGCCGAAGAGGCCGACCCCATCACCGAGGAGACTGGCATTGGCGAATACAGCTATGCCAGCGTCATCCTGGGCGAGAGCGCCACGGCCCGCGAGGGCGTCGAACTCATCGGCAGCCTGATCGACGAGCAGGGCGTCTGCTCCAACGACCAGATCATCATCGCCGACAGCACCGAGACCTGGTTGTTCGCCGCGCTTTCCGGCCATCAGTGGATTGCTATGAAGCTCGCCGATGACATCGCCTCGCTCAACCCCAACATCGGCAACCTCACCTATAACGTCGACCTCGATGACACCGAGAACTGTCTCCATTCCGAAGGCATCGAGTCCATGCCTAAGGAGAAGGGCTTTGCCGAGTACACCGACGGCAAGTTCGACGTCGCCAAGACCTACGGCGAGGAGATTAGCGAGGCCGGTATGCACCAGTGGTCGCGCTATATCCAGGGTCGTGATTACTTCATGGCTCCGCTTGCCGAGGGCACCGACTACGAGATCGTCAAGGACGAGCGCGAAGAGGCTCGCGCCACGACCGGCGCACTGGTTCACGAGATGCAGCCGCTGTTCTTCCAGCCCGGCAAGTCCGACTGGAACACCTTTGAGATGATTCGTTCCTTCGCCGCTCGCGGCGAGAATGTCGCCGGCCTCAACGCCAACACCGACGGCGCCTATGCCATCGGCTCCAACCGCAACACCGAGATCCACACCTTCCAGATCCGTCAGGGCATGGACCCCGAGATCGCGACCATTCAGTGGGAGATGCTCTCCAACGCCGAATTCTCCGTCGCCATCCCCTTCTACTCCGCACTGCTCACCGAGGTCAGCCCCTACTTCAGCGATCAGGATGTCTCCTTCGATCACTGCGAAGAGGAAGACGTCGTGAACAACGAGGAGCCCAAGAACTCCATCAACTACGTCCTCATGGACATCAACACGCTCGCCTATGAGAACCGCGACCACTGCGCCACCGGCGTCCGCGCCTATCTCGACGCCCTGCAGAAGGAACTCATCGAGCAGAACCTGACCGTCGACGAGGCCATGCAGGCCGAAGAAGGCACCGAGGCCCGTACCGCCCTGGCCAACAAGGCCGGCAAGGCTGCAACCAAGAACACCTATGTTAAGTGCAAGGCCATGCTCGAGGAGATGCGCGACTACCTCAAGGAGGGCGATTTCTCCGAGGAGTTCGTCCCGAGCGACTACGATGCCGACAACGACTGCCTGGTCGAATCCATCACCTACGCCGACGAGGCCCTTTCCGATGAGGACGTGACCGAGCCAGAGGCCGAAGAGGAAGAGGTCACCGAGGAGAAGTCCGAGGGCAACAACATGGCCGCCATGGCCGTTGGCGCCGTCGTCATCATCGGTGTCTGCGTCTACGTGATCTATCGTCGCAAGAAGGCCTAAGACCCTCATGTCCTAGCTGAGCGGGCGGGGCACATGAGTCACCTCGCCCGCTTAACCCGCCTTTTGACCGGCGGGAAACCCGCTTGAAATCTTTTCAAAAAAGATTTCCCCGCACACACTTCGCTGTGCTATAGTGCAGCGCAACAGCAACTTGGTGCGACCGCGCCACGGCATCACGAAAGGAGCCACCAACATGAAGAACACGATGAAGTCTCTCAACAACTGGTGGTGGCGTGATGCGAATACGATCGGTCGACAGTGAGTCCCTCACGCCTGTTTTTGCGCTCTAGGTGATTGAAAGGCCTCCGGTTTCGACCGGGGGCCTTTTTCTATCTCGAGCCCGATCGCATTCGCATCACGCGCCTCCGCTTTTCTCTTGCACTCCCCTTCCGAAAGGATTTTCACCATGTCTCAGAACACCACCGCCGCCCAGCCCCGCACCGTCCAGACCGCCGACCGCGGCAAACTCGACGTCCGTGCCCTCGTCCTGCTCGCCATCCTGCTCGCTGCCGGCTTCATCCTCAACTTCACCGTCGGCAAGGCCATCTCGGGCATCTCGGGTGGCATGATCAGCCCCGAGTTCATCATCTCGGCCTTCTGCCTCACCATCCTGGTCGTTCGCCCCAACATCGGCCAGGCGCTCGTCATTGGCCTTATCTCGGCTGCCGTGATCCAGATCACCACTACTTCGCCGTTCGTTGATTTTGCCGCCGAGGGCATCGCCGCCATGCTCATGGCCGGCATCGTCAACGCCGCCGGCAAGAACGGTCAGGTCAAGCCCGCCATCGCCATTGTCGCAACCTTCCTGACCACCTTTGTCTCCGGCGCCATCTTCATGGTCATCAAGATGGCCATGCTCGGCGTGGTAGGCGAGCTCGCCGCCGCCATGCTGCCCGTCGTCGCCATGACCGCCGTCTTTAACGCCATTCTGGTCGGCGCCCTCTACTTGCCCATCCAGAAGGCCCTGAAGCTCAACTAGCCCGTTCGACTTTACGAGCCACCCCATCTTGGCGTTCATTCGTCGCTCGCGTACCCAAGTACGCTTCGCTCCTCTTTCTCGCGCCAACCTGGGGCCCCTCGTAAAGCCGTCTCCGTGCTTCACCACCAAAGACTGTCCCAAACGACTAGCTTTTGGGGACGTTCTTAAACGACTGGTCATGTAAGAACGTCCATTGACTATGAAAGGTATCCATGGAAACGATCATCAACGTCGACGATGTCTCGTTCTCCTATGGCACGCAAACCGAGCAGGCGCTCAGCCACATCTCGCTCAGCGTGAACAAGGGAGATTTCATCGGCATCATCGGGCCCTCGGGAGCCGGCCTGCCTGTCGGGTGCCGTGCCCCACCACTACACCGGCACGTTCTTTGGGTCCGTCATGGTCGACGGCCACGACACCTGCGAAGTCTCGCTCACCGACGTGTCGCAAATCGTCGGCAGTGTGCTGCAGGATATCGACACGCAGATGGTCGCTTCGGTCGTCGAGGACGAGATGCTCTTTGGCCTCGAGAACTTTGGCGTTCCCCACGACCAGATCGAGCAGCGCGCGAGCGAAACGCTCGAGACCGTCGGCATCAGCGACCTGCGCGACCGCGAGATCGCAACCCTCTCGGGCGGACAGAAGCAAAAGGTAGCCATCGCCGCCATCCTCGCCATGCGCCCGCGCGTCTTGGTTCTCGACGAGCCCACCGCGGCACTCGACCCCGCCAGCTCCACGTTGGTCTTCGAGACGCTGCGTGAGGCAAACCGCGCACTTGGAATCACCATCGTCGTCGTTGAGCAAAAGGTCGCCCTGCTCTCGGAGTACTGCAACCGCGTGCTCGTGCTCAACCATGGCGAAATCGCGCTGCAGGGCGAGCCACACGAGGTCTTCGCACATACCGACGAGCTCCGTGCCATCGGCGTCGACTGCCCTCGCGTCACGCGTATCTTCAATAGCCTCGAGGCCGATGGTCTGGTAAGCGGTACCCCTTGCTTGGATGTCGATGAGGCCGAACGCCTGATTTCGGGCATCGTCGACCCCGCACACGCAGCCATCGAAGCCCAGGCGCCCACCGGTTCCCCGCATGCACCGTCGTTGCGTCCTCATGCCAAGGACGCCGAACCCGTGCTCACCTTCGACCATGTTGAGTTTGCCTATCCCAATGGCGGCGCCGCCGTACACGACCTTAGCCTGACGCTCTATCCTGGCGAGCTCGTGGGCATCGTCGGCCAGAACGGTGCCGGCAAGACCACGCTCACCAAGCTGCTCACGGGCCTGCTTAAGCCCGCCTCGGGCAGCGTGCGCGTTACGGGCCTGGATACCGCAACCGTCCCCACGAGCCGCATTGCACGCGAAGTGGCAACGCTTTTCCAGAACCCCGACCGCCAAATCTGCAAAGACACCGTGCTCGACGAGGTCGCCTTTGGTCTAGAACTTGCCGGCATCGACCGCGCCGAAGCCCTGCGTCGCGCCCAGCTCGTCATCGACCGCTTTGGCTTGCCGGCCGACGAGGCGCCCTTCTCGCTCTCGCGCGGCCAGCGACAAATGGTGGCGCTTGCCTCCGTCGTAGTGGTTGAGCCCAAGATCGTCGTGCTCGACGAGCCCACGAGCGGCCTTGATTACCGCGAGTGCATGACCGTCATGGAAACGGTGCGTACCATGGCCGAGCGCGGTTGCGCCGTTATCATGGTCTGCCACGATATGGAAGTCGTCTCCGACTTTGCCGAGCGCATTGTGGTAATGGCCGACGGTCGCATCCTCGACCGCGGCCGCACGCACGAGCTATTCTCGAACATCGATCTCATGCGGCGTGCCTACGTGGAGCCTCCTCAGGTTATTGAACTCTCGCGCCGTCTGGCATCTTCCGTCTCGCCCGCTTTTGCGCAGGTGAGCGAGGTCACCGATGTCGTTCGAATTACCAAGGAGATGGTCCACCGTGGTTAACGTCATCGACTACATGCCGGGCGATACGCTGCTGCATCGCCTGAATCCCGTCGTCAAACTGGGCCTCGCTGCCGCCATCATCGTCGGCATCTTCTTGTCCGACACCTACGTGGCGCTACTGGGCTTTTTGGCACTCACCCTTGCGCTGGCTGCCTATGCCGGCGTCGTCGACCGTCTGTTCTCGCTGCTCAAGTTGCTGATTCCGCTCGCGCTTATCATGCTGGTGCTCCAGCTGGCCTTTATGCGCGATGGCAACGTGGTATGGGGTTTTATCACCGACACGGGCCTCATCACAGGATCGAAGGCCTGCCTGCGCCTGCTGGGTGTGGCGTTACCACTCATCCTCATGCTCATGGTGACCAAGCTCAACGACCTTGCCAACGCCTGCGTCGAGGTGCTGCACGTGCCGTATCGCTATGCTTTCACTTTTACCACGGCGCTGCGCTTCGTGCCGGTGTTTGGTCAAGAGATGAACGCCATCATGGAGGCGCAGACCGCACGCGGCGTCGAGTACGACACCAAGAACCCCATCAAGAAGCTTAAGCTCATGCTGCCACTGTGCGTGCCGCTGCTCATCTCGAGCGTGGGCAAGACCGATGCCACAGCCTTGGCGGCAGAACAGCGCGGCTTCTATCTGCGTACGCGCGCCAGCTCGTACAAGCGCTACCCCATCAAGGGCCTAGACATCGCCGTGCTCATCGTCAGCATCGCCCTCATCGCCATCGGCTTCCTGTTCTAGTTCACCACTGACAGCAACCGCCCAACGCAAAAGGCCTCGGCTCGCACCAAACGAGCCGAGGCCTTACTGTTTCACCAGATAAAACCTACCAAAATTAACCTGTCCCTTTTTGACAGGTCGGAAGCTAGAGGCGGTAGGGGGCACCGCTACGGATGATGGATTCGCGCACCAGGACATCCATGGCGTCGAGGGTGATCTCGGGCATCTCTCGGTACTTCTGCAGCACCGAGAGCTCGGTGCAGGCCAGAATGACGCGGTCGCAGCCGCTACGGGCGAACTCCCACATCACGCAGTCGAACTTATCCATATCGGGCTCACGTCCGGCCTTCACATCATCGTAGATAAGCGACATCACATCGTTCTGACGTTTCTCGCTGGGATAGACGACCTCAACACCCGCAGCCTTACATTCGCGGCCGTAGACGCCCGCGCCCACGGTGCCATCGGTGCCCATGATGCCGATCTTATGCACCGGCTCGGCCGGCACACTCAGGTTGGGGTCGAACTCGCACTCCCCCATCACCGCACCCGCAAGGGCATAACGAACCGACTCACGCGGCATGTGGATAATCGGCACCTTCGTAAACGACTGGATCTGGTCGTAGAAGTAGTGCGACGTGTTGCAGGGAATGGCAATGTGCGCACAGCCCAGCGACTCGAGTGCCCGGGCACACTCTTTCATGGTCGCCAGCAGCTTGGCATGCTCGCCGGTCTTAATGGCCAGCGTGCGGTCGGGCATGGTCGACTTGGAGAGCACCACCATGTCGATATGTTCCTGATCGCAGGCAGCAGCCGTATGACGCACCACTTGGTCGTAGTAATACGACGTGGCCTCGGCGCCCATGCCGCCGATAACTCCCAGCTTTTCCATCGCCGCCTCCTTGGTGACGCTTGCGCAATTGCGCGTATCATACCCGCGCCCGCCCGATGCAAACCGGACGGGCGCCGCACTCATCTACTTGTAATACGTCTTGAACAGCTTAAAGTGGCGCAGCTTGGTGTGCCACATGCGCAGCCAGCGGTTAAAGACAAAGTCGCCCTTCATAAACGAAGGGTCGGCGCCCTTACCTTCCTTGTCCAGGCGATGCACCTTAGCGCGCAGCTCGGGATCCTTGACGTACTTGTCGACGACGCCCATGGGGACGACCATCCACAGGGCCTCGTCCTGCGCCGTCACAAACTCCGGCTCAAACGGGCGGTTGAACACATACTCGTCCACCACATACTTGGCAACGTTAAAGCCGCTGTTGGTAACGTAGTAGTTGCTGCGACCCTGGCGCGTGTTGAAATCGAAGAACTTAAACGAGCCGTCGCGCTCGTCGTACTTAACGTCAAAGTTGGAATAGCCCACAAAGTGAAGGTCCTCGAGCAGCTTGCGCACGCCGCCCATGAGTTCGTCGTTAGGCTCGGTAATGATACAGGCATGGTTGCCGACACCGTGGGGCTGATGCTCCTCGAGCAGCACATGGCCCAGGCACATCATGCGGACCTTACCGTTGCGGTCGGAATAGCTGGTGAGCACGCGCATGTACTCGTCGTTGCCGGGCACGCGATCCTGCAAGATCAGATCGTCGGTGTAGCCGCTGGCATACGAATCGCGAATGACCTGTTCCAGCTCGGCGCGGTCGGCAATCTCATAGGCCTTCTTCTGGCCCTCGAACTCATGCTGCCACCACATGATGCCGTCAGAAGGCTTCAGAATCATCGGGTAAGGAAAATCGATCTGGTCGAGCACTTCGGCAGGCGCCTCACCCTGAGCATTGAGCATCGCCTTGGTAAAGGTAAACGTGTGTGGATAGGGCACGCCATGCTTCTCGCACAGCTCGTAGAAGATCTCCTTCTTCTGGCACTGCTCGAGCATGCTGTAGGGCGCGTAGGGAGCGACGATGTTATCCGCCAGCTCATGAGCATCCTTGGCTTGAGCCACGAGAGCGACATAGTTGTCGCCGCAGCCCACAAGGACAATAGTCTTGTCGGCATGCGCTTGGGCAATGCCGTTGACGGTTTTGAGCATCACGGGCATGGTGTCGATATCCACGTTGGGCGTGTAGTCGATAATCTGGCTGCGGTACGCGGGACCCGTCTGATACTTGCCAAAGACCAGACTCTTGACCTGGTACTCCTCGTAGAAGGCGCGCGCCACCGAATAGGCGTTGATGTCGCCACCAAGCAGCACGGGAATGAACTCGCGCTCTGTAAATTGCAATGCCATGGAAACTTCCTATCATGAACTGCCCACACAACGGGCGGTCTTTGCGCAACTGATTTATTCTAGCGTGCCAAGCCGCCGGCGCCCAAAGCTCCACCGTATCTATGGCAATCGACGTAATCGTCCAGCACAAAGGCCAGCACGAAGACGGCGCTCACCGTTGTATGACAACGGGCAATGAACCTACCATTGTTGTAGGATTCAGTGTATTGACATCCTCGAGCGAAAGGCGCGCACGTGCCCCAAGACCATCCGACCGATAATCCCATCCTCAATGCCGCGAGGCGCGAGCTGGCGGAACGTGCGAAAGCGACCGCTCCCCTGTGCACGGCAAACGACGCCTACAACGGACCCGCCCGCATCGTCTCGATCAACACGTCGGCACACAAGGGCACGCGCAAGTCGCCCGTCGCCGATGGACGCGACACCGTTATAGAGCAATTTGGTCTCGCCACCGATGCGCACGCCGGACATTGGCACCGCCAGGTCTCTTTTTTAGCCGCGGAGTCCATCCAGACGGCGCAGGCACGCGGGCTCGACGTTCACGAGGGTGACTTTGGAGAAAACTTCACAACCCGGGGCATCAACCTGTTCTCGCTCCCCTTGGGCACGCAGCTCAAGCTTGGCAGCGAGGTGCTTGTCGAAATCAGCCAAATCGGCAAGGCCTGCCACACACGCTGCGCCATCTACTATCTCGCCGGCGACTGCATCTTTCCCCACGAGGGCGTTTTCGGCGTGGTACTAAAGGGCGGAGAGGTCTACGCCGGCGACGATATCCAGGTAATCAAACTCGGCGACGGCACCTGTTCGTTCACCCCCGCCGAGGCCCTCGAAGAGATTGAGCGGGCTCGCCAGAAGGGCACGCTGTAGTTATAAAACCCCACGTTGAGATGGCTTTTACAGCCCAAAACTCCTCTCAAACAGGGCTCTGTAACGTTAAAGTTGAACTCTATGGTTTCTCAACAATTCATCATAACTGCAGGTCAAAGCCAAAGCCTCAAGTTCAACTTGACCCTTTGGGACCTTTAAGGTTCAAGTTGAGGTCGAAAGCAGTAGTAGAATACCGTTCGAACCATAACCTACGATTGATTGCAGAGGGACTGGATGCAGCATTCGAATCATCGCACCGCAGCGCTCATTGCGTCGAAGCCGGCTCGTATCATCACGAGCGCCGCGCTCGCCGTTGCGCTGACGGCCACGCCGATGCTCTCCCCCGTTGCGGCGTATGCCGCCTCGCAGGCAACGCAGGACCAGCTTTCCGCAGCCCAGCAGAAGATCGAAGCCGCTACGAGCGCCTACAACGACGCCCGCACCAAGCTCGATGACCTGCAAAAGCAGATTGACTCCAATGAGGCAAGCATCGAGGAAATCGAGGCTAAGCTTCCCGAGCAGCAGGCCAAGGCAAGCTCCGCCATGCGCGATCTGTACAAGTACCAGAAGGGCACTAACCCCATCGTGAGCTTCCTGGTCAACGCGCAGAGCCTGGGTGAGTTCATCACGACCTGCAAATACACCAACCAGATCACGAGCTCGAGCGTCGACGAGATCGAAGAGCTCAATAATATGCAAACCGAACTCGAGCAGAACAAGGCCGAGCTCCAGCAGGCCAAGTCTCAGCTTGAGGCGGAGCAGAAAAACGCCGAGGATGCGCTGGCGCAGGCCCAGCAGCTCCGCAGCGAGGCACAGGCAAAAGCCGAGCAGGAAAATGCCGCCGAGCTTGCCAAGCTTGAGGCCGATAAGGCCGCTGCCGCCGAAAAGCTCTCGGGCGAGGGCGTAAGCGGCAGCAATTCCAGCAGCCAGGCCACCAACACCAACACCACCATCGACACCACGGTGAACAACGCCAATACCGGTAGCTCCGATTACGATTCGTTCATTAATGAGTGGACGAGCCGCATCGACAATTATCTCGCCGGCTCCCCCATGGCAGGCCAGGGCTATAACTTTGCCGTCGCCGCTTGGAATACCGGTGTCGACCCCCGTTGGTCCCCCGCCATCGCCTGCATCGAGAGCACCAAGGGTGCTTATTGCGCCAATTCTTACAACGCCTGGGGCTGGAGTGCACGTGGCGGCGGTTGGCGCAGCTTTGGCAGCTGGAGCGAGGGCATCTCCGCTCACGTTGCCTATCTGGGCGCCAACTACGGCTCCACCCTTACCCCGGCAGCGGCCAAAAAGTACTGCCCGCCCACGTGGCAGGACTGGTACAACAAAGTCGCCGCTCAGATGAACCGCATCTAAGTGCAACTGCAAAGGGCCCCAATGGGGCCCTTTTCTTTTAGGTAGCGGAGGTATCGACGACGCCGGTCGCATTGGCAACCGCGACTATGACGATCATGCATAGGAGCAGCACACCCAATGCCTTGAGCAAGAGCTTCGCGAGCTTCTTGCCGCGATAGCTGTCGAGCAATGCGAATCGCCGACGAAGACGGCGCTTATCGAGCAGCGCAAAATGCATAAGCACCATAAGGCCATCGACAAAGAAAAAATACTCGATTATGAGAAGCCACGTCGGGTAGCTTTGGTTTGCTCCCGTGGGGTGAAAGACGGCAAAGTGGCTACCGGCAAAGAACACAAGCAGCGAGAAGCAGACGAGCGTATTCCAAATGCGCCCCAGAGACTCCGGAACGCGAGAGAGCAGACCGCATGCAGCGGAGGCGGCAGGGCCAGGAAGCCCTGCGGGTTTCTGGAGCCCTTGGGACGCCAACACTGTCTCCGAGTCTGGAGTACGGACAGGCGCAGGCGCAGGAGGCCGCACGGGGCGACTCAGATCGTATGCCGCGCGCGTCGCCCGTCCCAATGCTTCCGCACTCGCAAAACGCTTGGCCGGATCGAGCGCCATCGACATGCAGACGGCATCGGAAAGTGGAGTGGGAATACCGCGCGCCTCGCATTGCTCGCGCATGTCGAGCCCTGGTTTAGGGTCGACTCCCGTCAAGCAGAAGAACAACAGGGCGCCCAGCGCGTACACGTCGCTGCGCACACTCGTCTGCCCAAACCCATACTGCTCGGGCGGCGCATAGGGTCGCGTGCCAAACTTGACGGTGTCGGCATCGGCGCCATCGCGCCATACGCGCGCGATTCCCAGGTCAATAATCACCAACGACGAGAAGGTCATGCCAGCATCGGCCGCATACCTCACGCCCGATACGATGATGTTCGAGGGTTTAAGGTCGCGATGGATTACCGGTACCCCTGGCTCCCCCGCAGCTGCAAAACCAGCATGCAGCTCGCCCACCGCTTCACACAGAACGGGATACAGCTCGCGGGCATAATCGGGCGTCGCGCCCAGGCGCCCCACGAGCGCCTCGAGCGTCTCGCCTTCGACATATTCCATCACCACATCGAGCTCCTCGCCCGCGCGGCGGCAATCGACAATCCGGGGTAAGTGTTCAAAACGGCGTCCGGCCCGCTGAGCCGCAAACAGGCGCTCGTAGGCCCCGCCAATCTGCGCCGAAGCATCGATGCGCTTGCGGACAAAGGGACCGAGAGACCCGCCGCCAGAGCCCTCAAAATAGACGAGTTCGGTCGTCTCGACATCCGAGCACTTGAGCACGCGCTCCACACGATAGCTGTCATCGCGGTCGAGCGACGCCAAATGCTCGGCAAGTGAAGCAGTCAGCTCGTCATCGGAATATGTTGGGCTCTGAGTATCCATGGCGTCCATCATAACGCAGGGTGCGGACACCCCATGGTGTCCGCACCCTGTTCGTTCGCATAGTTGTTTCGGCAACAGCCAGCTCAGCCATTGGCCACTAACTCACCGTTTCCTCGCCAAAGCGATACAGCTCTTCATTGACCTTTTGGAGGCTACAGCCACGGTCGATGCAAAAGATAATGATTGCATCGCGACGGTCCTTGCAGTTTAGGACGCTCACTCCGGCAGCCGTCAGGGCGCGGTTAGTCTCCTTCATCGACAGCGCCATTGCAAAGGCAATCTGCAGCACCTTATTGCGGCTCGGATTGCGCGAACCGGTAAAGATCTGATAGCCAAAGGTCTCGTTGAGGTCGGCCATACGCACCACGCGCGAACGCTCGAGCCCCTTCTCTTGCAGCAACTGCTTTAAGTAATCCGAAAGCGACGGGGCGGCAAAGTCGTGTTCCTTGATATAGCCATCGATGTTTGGCGCGTCGAGAAGCTCATTGAGCAACTCGTCAGTCAGCTTTTTATCGGACATACGACTTCACCTCCCCCAGTGCATGCAACATGCTAGAAACCGCTTACGTCCGAACGCTCCCAGCTAGCAACCTGGTCGGGAGACACCGTACCCAGCGCCTCGAACTTCCAGGAGCCGCCCGCCTTCAGATGATTGGTGTTTGCAAGAGCCGTTCCAACCTGGTTGCCATCGGCATCATACAGAACATATTCAATCTGAATGTAGCTCTTTTCCTTGTCCGTGTTATTGGTCAGGGTGCCCGTGATCTTATAGGTAAACTGATTGGAAGTGTCTTCAGCCTCGTCAGCAATGGTATACGGTTCTTGCGGTTCTTTTTGCTCCTCAGCCTGCCGTGTCGTCTCGGCAGGTTTTGCCGAATCGCTCGCAGACGAATCGGTTGAGTTGCCGCCCATAGAGCCCACGGCACCGACAATAACCAGCACCACGATGATGCCTAGGACAATCTTGCCGATTGGCTTCTTTCCCTCTTTTGCCATTATTCATCCTTCCTACGATCCGGCTACCGTGCCGGTACACAGCACATCGTAGGAAGGATTGAACTTGAATTCATTAGCTGAGAGCTAAGGCTGCGGTAAACGACCAATGCAGTTATCCAAACGCCGAGCAAACGCACTGCGCGCGACCGTCTGCTGGCAGTGCATCAACCCACCGTGACGGATTCCCCGGTAAAGGCACTGATCATCAACAGGACAAAGAAAACAAGGTAGCTGGCACTCAGCAGGTACGCAATGATCAGAAAGACGACCCAGCCGACATTGGTTTTACCGTCGGCACGGCGTTGCTCGCGATTGCGGCAGAGCCAAATCGTCACGCCGATGGCAGTGATAAACAGCACGAGCGCCGCCGCGGCAAGCCCGGCAAGCGCAAACATCACGCCAATGCTCACAGCAATAACCGGAAGCAGCAGCAAACCGCACCCGCATCCACCCGGACTATATACGGCAGACTGTCGGCGTCGCCTCATCGCCGCGCCACCCCCATCATCTTTGAGCACTACAGTGCGATAGCCTGCTGAACAGGAACGATCTTGTCGAGTTCCGGTTCGATCCGCCTTTTCTCGGCCTCAAGGTCAAACGCCACCTGAGCGCGCAGCCAATAACCATCCGTCAGGCCAAAATAACGGCAAAGACGGAGGTCGGTGTCGGCCGTCACGCGACGTTTTCCCAAGACAATCTGCCCGATACGCTGAGCCGGAATCCCAGTCTCTTTCGCAAGGCGATATTGAGAAATGCCCATGGGAACAAGAAACTCCTCTTTGAGAAGCTCACCAGGAGTCACCGGCGACAGCAAATCGGCCGAAGTCTCATCACTTGTGATAATCGACGATTTCGACATTCCAAGCCATCTCCTGTCTCCACTCAAAACAGACCCGATAGCGCTCGTTAACACGGATGCTATATTGACCGGCACGATCGCCCTTCAAAGCTTCCAGGCGGTTGCCCGGTGGAACGCGAAGATCATCAAGCGAAGCACAAACCTGCAGTTGGCGAATCTTCCTCAACGCAACACGCTCAAAGGGCACGAACCTCCTGACCCGCACACCCATGGCAAAGCGTTCGGTATCCTCATCTTTATACGATGCAATCATAGTATCGCCTTACGTTAGTAACGTCAAACCTTTCTATAGACTTACATCTCTATTATATCGTACGTTTGTTCGTGTTTTCTAGAACAAATAGTCCTTTGCGCCTTAGTCAAGCAAAAGCAATCGTTTGTAGACATCGAGGCCTTTGAGAAGAATCTCCTCGTCAAAGAGCATGGTATCGGTATGCAGAGCGCTCATCGCATAGGCTGGGCAGTCATCAGCGTCGATCGGGTTTTCTTGTCCTTCTGGCACGCCCGTGCCCAGCAAGAAGAACACGCCCGGCAGATGGCGCTGATAGAAAGCAAAGTCCTCGGCAATTAACAGCGGCTCGTCCACAAGTTGCAACTCGGGCAAGGCAGGCGCAATGTGGGCAAACAACTCGGGGTCGTTATCGACTGGCGGATAGCCCTCGGCAAAGTCGAGATCGTACGTACAGCCCGTTGCGGTGCACGCCTCGTCGAGCGCACGGCGTACGCCCTCGCGCGCACGGTCGAACATGGCGTCCGTAAACACACGCAAGCTACCGGCAACATGGGCCTCCCCCGCCACCGCATTGCAGACGGTGCCGGCCTGCAGCAGGCCAAACTTACCGATGCAGGGCTCATCGGCACCCAGCTCGTCCATCAGCTCGCGCTCGGCAACCAGGAACTTTGCCGCCGCCAGCGCTGCGTCATGTGATTCCTCGACTGGAACGCCGTAGGTCTTGGCGATATGGATGCTCGTGCCATGGATATGAATGTGCGTCTCGCTCGGGCGCGCCAGCAGCGGACCGGGACAGCTCGCCAGCGTACCGGCAGGAAGATCGGGCCACACGTGAAAGCCAAAGATGCGGTCGACCCCGTAGCGCTCGAACACGCCGCTCTCGCATACCGTCTTAGCGCCACCGGTTGTTTCCTCGGCCGGCTGGAACACAAAAAGCACGTTGCGCTTAATAACGCCCGGCTGCTCACGAATCGTACGGTCGACAAAAGTTGCCGCCGCGAGGGCCATAGCCATGTGCCCGTCGTGGCCGCACGCGTGCATCTTGCCGGGATGCGTCGAGGCAAAAGCGGCGCCCGTCGTCTCCGCAATAGGCAACGCATCCATATCGGCACGAATCGCCGTGGCATGCGAGGCACCCGTGCCAGCGTCGAAGAAAGCGCACACGCAACTAGGGCACGGATGGATCACCTCGCAGGCAAGCGGAGCGAGCACGCCCTCGATATAGGCGATAGTTTGCGGAAGATCGAAGTCGAGCTCCGGAATGCGATGCAGGTCGCGACGATAGCGACGGAGTTCTTGGAGCTCGGTCATGGGGATTCCTTTCATGGGGCAACTCAGTTGTCACCTATTGTGACGCAGGATTGTGGCGCCCTCGTTTCTAGCATGATGCTGCATTTTTTAAACGTTATATACGAATACTCTTGTTTGGTAAAGTGCAACGTGGTAGGGTCTTTACCACTTGATAGAGGCGCGGGCACGAAGAGCCGCGGGCGAGTCGGCAGACTTTGACCCCGCGGGGAGGCGAAACCCGCCGAACTGGGTTTTTCGGGCACGAACAGCCTGGTGGGCCTGCGGGAAACACTCGCAGGACTGTCTGCAGCAATGCGGGAGCGCTATCCGGACATTGGGTCCACGCTATGCGGATTCGATGCGCAGATGGCGCCGTCTGGATAGCGAGGTTTACGGGACATGGCATTGACCCCCAACGAGGCATATGCGGCCAAGCAGCCGTTTGTGGACAAGGAGACACTCGAGCATATCGTCGAGCAGTTCCCCACGCCGTTTCATCTATACGACGAGGCGGGTATCCGCCGCAACATGCAAGAAGTGCGCGACGCCTTTGCGTGGAACCCGGGGTTTAAGGAGTACTTTGCCGTCAAGGCCAACCCCAACCCGGCCCTTATCTCAATTCTCAACGAATACGGCTGCGGCTGCGATTGCTCGAGCTATACCGAGCTCATGATCGCCCGCTCGCTGGGCATCACCGGCCATGACATCATGTTCTCGTCCAACGACACGCCGGCGGCAGACTTTGAGCTTGCCGACAAGTTGGGCGCCATCGTCAACTTCGACGATATCAGCCACATTGAGTTTTACGAGCGCGTCGCGGGACCCATCCCCAAGACGGTGAGCTGCCGTTTTAACCCGGGCGGCCTGTTCCAGCTTTCCAACGGCATTATGGACAACCCGGGCGATTCCAAGTACGGCATGACCACCGAGCAGCTCTTTGATGCCTTCCGCATGCTCAAGGCCAAGGGCGCCGAGGACTTTGGCATCCATGCCTTCCTTGCCAGCAACACCGTCACCAACGATTACTACCCCAAGCTCGCGCGAATCCTCTTTGAACTTGCCGTGCGCCTGGAGCGCGAGACCGGTGCACATGTCGCCTTTATCAATCTGTCCGGCGGTGTGGGTATCCCCTACCTGCCCGAGCAGCAGGCCAATGACATCCACGCCATCGGCGAGGGTGTACACGCGGCCTACGACGAGATCCTGGTTCCCGCCGGCATGGGCGATGTGGCGATCTGCACCGAGATGGGCCGCTTTATGATGGGCCCCTACGGGTGCCTGGTCACCAAGGCCATTCACGAAAAGCGGATCTACAAAGACTATATCGGCGTGGACGCAAGTGCCGTCGACCTCATTCGTCCTGCCATGTATGGCGCTTACCACCACGTTACAGTGATGGGCCAGCCGGGTGGCCCCGACAAGTCCGCAGCTCCCGTCACGAACACGTACGATATCACGGGCAACCTGTGCGAAAACAACGACAAGTTCGCCATCGACCGCGAGCTGCCGCATATCGACATGGATGACCTGCTTGTAATCCACGATACCGGTGCGCATGGCTACTCCATGGGCTACAACTACAACGGACGTCTGCGCTCCGCCGAGGTCCTGCTGCGCCCCGATGGCGCGGCCGACCTCATCCGCCGCGCCGAGCGCCCGGGCGATTACTTTTCCACGCTCGACGTGCTGCCGTGCGGCCGAGAGCTGCTGGCCAAGTCGCGCGCCGAAAGCGCCCGCCGTCGCGCCCAAGACGAGCGCCTGGCAGTCGCAGCTCAATGGAACAAACGCATCCAGATCGCGGAGGCGAAGGAGAAGAACATGGACATCCGCAATCTCGAGGGCTCAATCGTCGCCCTGGTTACGCCGTTTAAAAAGGACGGCAGTGTCGACTTTGACGCGCTCGAGCGCCTTATCGATTTCCACTTGCAAAATGGCACCGACGCCATTCTCACCCTGGGCACCACCGGCGAGAGCGCCACGATGACCGATGACGAGGACAACTCCGTCGTCGCCGCCGTGGTCAAGCATGTTGCAGGACGCGTCCCCGTCATCGCCGGCTCAGGCTCCAACTCCACGCAGACCATGCTCACCAAGTCGCTTACTTACCAGGGCTTGGGAGCCGACGGCCTGCTGCTCATTACCCCCTACTACAACAAGTCCAACGAAGAGGGTATCTATCAGCACTTTAAGACCGTCGCCGATGCCGTTGACATCCCCTGCATCCTGTACAACATCCCCGGCCGCTGCGGCTGCGGTATCAGCGAGCGCAACGTAGAGCGCCTAGCCGCGCACCCCAACATCATGGGCATCAAGGAGGCCTCGGGCAACGTCGCCTACGCGGCCAAGATCGCCCACCTGCTGTCCGACGATTTCCGCATGTACTCGGGCGAGGATGCACTCACAGTGCCGCTCATGAGCCTGGGCGCTTCGGGCACCATCAGCGTGTGGGCCGACGTGCAGCCGCAGCTTGTACACGACATGTGCCGCGCTTATCTGGACGGCGACGTAGCGCGCGCCCGCGATATCCAGATTGCCGGCCAGCCGCTCATCAACGCCCTCTTTAGCGAGGTCAACCCCATCCCCGTCAAGGAAGCGCTCGCCCAGATGGGCATGATCGAGGCAAACTACCGTATGCCGCTGTGCCCCATGGCAGACGACACGCGAGCCGCACTTACCGATGCTCTGAAGGGAGCTGGTCTACTTGATTAAGACCGTCATTATGGGAACGGGCCGCATGGGCTCGCTCATCCGCACTACCGCCGAAGGCATTGTCGACGCCGCCGGGCAGCCCGTTTTTGATATCGTGACCCAGATTGGCTTCGATTTGAGCGAGCTCGAGAACGCACCGGCTGCCGACGTCATCATCGACTTCTCGAACGTCGCGACCTTCGACGCCGTCGTCGCCTATGTCGAGCGCACGGGCGCGGCGTTGGTCTCAGGCACCACAGGCTACACCCCCGAGCAGATGGACCGCCTGCGTGAGCTGGGCCAGAACACCCGCGTTATGCACTCGGGCAATTACTCCATCGGTATCGCAGCCCTGCGCCATCTGGTAGCGCAGGCTACACGCGAGCTGCCCGGCTTTGACTGCGAAATCGTCGAGACGCACCACAACCAAAAGGTCGATGCCCCCAGCGGTACCGCCAAGCTGCTGCTCGACGCCGTAGTCGAGGCCGAGCCCGAGGCAGGCTACCACCCCGTCTATGGCCGCGAGGGCATGTGCGGAGCACGCGATCCCAAGGAAATCGGTATGCACTCGCTGCGCGGCGGCACCGTCGCCGGCGTGCACGAGGTGAGCTTCTTTGGCCAGGACGAGGAGGTCACGCTCACCCACCGCGCCACGAGCCGTCAGATCTTTGTCAACGGCGCCTTGGCAGCCGCGCAGAAGCTCGTCACCCGCGAACCCGGCTTCTATACGTTCGACAAGGTCATGTTTGCCTAACCAGGTATCAACCGAATCCACCCAAAGGAGAGATAGCAAATGAGCAACGCAGCCGAGATGGATGCACAGGAGATTATCAACTACATCGCCACCGCGCCCAAAAAGACGCCCGTCAAGCTGTACGCTCTTCCGATCTATAGATCTATAGATCGGAAGAGCGT
>CABVAS010000005.1 GCA_902496375.1 uncultured Collinsella sp. | reverse complement strand
TACATGCGCCCGATTGATGTTCCGGAAGCAACCGACTCCAGATGGCCGGAACGCCCGCAGGCGCAGGGAATGCCGGCGGCAGCCGAGCACTCGATGTGGCCCATATGACCGGCAGCACCATGGAAGCCCTGCATCACGCGGCCGTTCTCGACATATGCGCCACCGATGCCCGTACCGATTCCCAGGCACAAGACGGAGAACTTGCCCTTGCCGACGCCCCAGTGGGCCTCGCCCAGAGCATGAGCCTGCACGTCGCCCACAACGGCAACGGGAAGACCAAGGTCCTCGCGCAGACGCGGCCCCAACTGAACGCCGGACCAGCCGGGCATGATCTCATTGGCATAAGCAATGGCGCCCGTCTTGGGATCGACGACGCCTGCGGCACCGATACCGACACCGAGAACCTCGACATCGGGATTCGCCTCAAGAGCGGCCTTGATAGACGCCTCGATACGCTGGAAGACGGCCTCGCCGCCCTCCTGGGCCTCGGTAGGAATCTCGGCCTCAAAAACGGGATGGGGCACACTACCGTCAGCCGGGTACTCCATGATGGCAGTCGCAATTTTAGTTCCGCCGATATCGACAGAGCAGACGTACTTGTTCTCCATGTCGCTCTCCTTCGGAGATAAAAACAACTACAGGAAATGCGCCGTCAGGCTAGCCGTCACAGCGCAGTAAAGGTTTTCCAGGTGTCCGAGATCGCCGAGAAACCGTGTGGCCATTGACCTAATGGGTCATGGCCACACGGTTGAACGGCGAGGTCGGGTGCCTGGGAAGCTTTACAGGAGACCGTTGTCCTGAAGGACCTTCCTAATCGCCTCGACGTTCTCGCCGGTCATGGCCTTCACCGGGCGCGGCATGGTCGGGCTGTCGAAGATGCCCATGAGGTTCATAGCGGTCTTGAAGGCGCCGACGCCACCGGCATAGCCCTGGACGCCCGAGGTGACGTCCCAGATGTGCGAAATCTCATTGAGGCGATCCTGCTCGGCCTTGACGGTAGCCCAGTCGCCGGCCTGAGCGGCCTTCCACTGGCGCACGTAGCCCTCGGGCTCAACGTTGGCAAGGCCCGGGACAGAACCGTCGGCGCCACCGAGGTAAGCGCCGTCGACAACAACCTCGTGACCGGTGAGGATGCTCATCGGATGGCCGTTCTTCTCGTTCTCCTGAACGAGATAGCGGAACGAGATGTCATCACCCGAGGAATCCTTGACGCCAGCAAGGACGCCCTCGGCGCCGAGCTTGGCAAGGAGCTTCCAGGGGAGCTTGGTGTGAACGCAGACGGGAATGTCATAGGCAAAGATGGGCAGGTCGAGCTCCTCGTGCAGGATGCGGAAGTGCTCCTCGACCTCGGTCATGCCCTGCAGGGCATAGAACGGGCAGGTGGCGACAAGCGCATCGGCGCCCAGCTCCTGAGCGACCTTACCGTGCTCGATCATGCGCTCGGTCTCGGTATCGATGATGCCGACCAGGACGGGCACGCGGTGGTCGACGATACGAACGGCCTCGGCGATGATCTGGCGACGACGCTCATCGGTGGAGAAAACGACCTCGCCCGAAGAGCCCAGGAAGAACAGGCCATCGACGCCGGCATCGATCATGCGGTTGATGCTGCGCTCAAAGGAGGCAACATCGAGCTGGTGGTCTTCGGTATCGGGAACAACGACGGGAGGGATAACGCCGGTGAATTTCTGAGTTGCCACAAGAATCTCCTTAGTTGTCTGGCGGGCGGCCCTATGCCACCCACTCTTGTTGGCAGTGTCCAGGCCGTCTAGGCCAAAGAACACGGGTAGAACGTTTGGTTAAAAAAGTCGATGACTTCGTTTTCAAACGCGTTGATGCGCTCATGAGCGTATTTGGCATAGATGATATGCCTCCGGTCACACTCAAGACCGTTGAATACGGCAAACTGGCCCTTGGGATCACTCACGGCATCCATGAGCGATGTGCCCATGAGCACCGATCCACGCACCCGAGACGACAACGCCTCGAGGCCACCGGGAATTGGATTGGCAACCGCCGTGCAGGCGAGGCCCCGCTCGTCCAGAGCAGAAACCGCCAGCGCGACTCCGCCGCCAAGGCCCTCGCCCCATGCAAAGATGCGGTCGGGGTCCACGCCATCAAGATTGCGCGCCACCTTCGCCATCGCGCAACCCCAACGGACGCGCTTGACAAAAGCAGGCGAAGAAATCCCCCGCTGCAGGTCGTCCGCACCAGCAACATCGTCATCCAGCGCGAGGACGGCATACCCCATGGCGGCAAATCTCGTCATGTGATGCCAGCCGCGCACAGGCCGATCGATGTCGTGGAACATCAGGCACAACGGCACGCGCTCAGATACTCGGGCACGACCGACAGGCTCGATCAAACGAGCGTGAATCGCATCGTCACCGAGCTCAAAGGAGACCTCCGAGTAACGGGCGCAGGGGTTAACAAAGTCAATCGCCGTAATGGCCAGGCCTTGAATCTCACGATTCGAAGCGCATGTCTCTAAATCAGAAACATCTGCTTGGACATCACCGCGCCAGTCCCGATATTCTGCGAGCCTTGACGAAACCGTTCCAGGAATTCCCACGAGCCCGGGGACAATCAGCTCGTCAACATTGCTCTCGCACTTAGACATGAGCCTCCCCTCCCTTGCAGAAAAACGGAATGATCAAATCGTCAAAATCCTGAATCTCCTCGTGGCCAAAGCCTTCAAAGAACTCATGACGCTTTTCGCAGGTCAGGTTGTTATAGACCGCAAACTGCGTCGCTGGCGGACAGACGATATCGGCTGTGCCGGTGCCAAACAGCACGGGGCATTTGACCATAGGGGCAAAGTTCTTGGAATCGAAGTACGCCAGCTTGGCATAGGCTTCGTCAATACGAGTCGAGTCCTCGTCAAACCAGCGAGACCAATAGCGCAGGCCCTCGTAGGCAATGTCGTCGGCATCCAAATCCCAGACCAGGCGGAAATCTGACAGGAAGGGATAGAGGATGGCGGCACGATTGATAAGCTCGCTGTTAAGCGCACAGGTCGCAATGCCCAAACCACCACCCTGCGACGCGCCGTTCACAAACACACGGGAAAGATCGATGCCCTCGAGCTCGCGAACGATGCGGCACAGGATGCGAATATCTTGGTGCAAGCGGACATAGTAGAGGTTGGCCGGGTCGCCGTCGATACCGGCGACGATATGGCCCGCGACCGTTGTGCCCTCAAATCCACCAATGTCCTCGGAGGGACCTCCTTGGCCGGGGCAGTCGAGGGCGATGAGTGCCATGCCCATGCCCGCAAACGACGCCTGCTCAAACCAGCTGCGGCTTGCACCCGGATACCCATGGAACTGAAGCACCAATGGCACGGGCTCGTCCGAGACGGGCTTAAGGTACTTGGCATGCAGGCGAGCGCCACACATGCCGGTATACCAGAGGTCGAAAAGCTGGCAGGTCGCGGCATCGTTGACCGATGCCGTCTCGATCGCATAGTCAAGCCCGACGGCGTCGGCCTCGGCCATGCGATCCTTCCAAAAGAGATCGAAATCTGATGGACGGGGCATGGCGCCTCGATATTCACCAAATTGATGTTGTAGCTCCTGAGCACTTGGCATGGCTCGTGAACCCAACCTTTCGAAATCGCAACGGAGGTGCGCCCGGCAAGGGAACCGGGCGCACGGGAGGGAAAGCGAGGCTACTCGCCGAGCTTGGGGTGCAGCAGCGACGGCGCAGCGCCGAGCAGCATCTTGGTGTAGGGGTCCTGGGGGTGCTGGAAGACCTGCTTGGCCTCGCCCTGCTCGACGATCTTGCCGCCATTCATAACGATGATGTTGTCAGAGATATAGCGGACCGTCTGGATGTCATGGCTGATGAACACCATGGCCAGGCCGAGCTCCTTCTTAAGGTCGGTCAGCAGGTTCAGAATCTGCGCGCGGACCGAAACGTCCAGAGCCGAGGTGGGCTCGTCGGCGATGATGGCATCGGGGTTCAGCGACAGGGCACGGGCAATTGCGACGCGCTGACGCTGGCCGCCCGAAAGCTGGCCGGGAAGAACCTCGGCAGCGGAGCTGGGCAGACCGGTGAGCTCCAAGAGTTCCTTGACGCGCTTCTCCTGCTCGGCCTCGGTACCCAGGTTGTGGACGCGCATGGGGTCGAGCAGCTGCTCGCGAACGACCATGCGGGGGTTGAGCGCCGTGGCCGGGTTCTGGAACACGACCGAGATGACGCGACCCATGTGGCGACGGTCCTCGGCGGTACGTTTGGTAACGTCCTTGCCCTTAAAGTAGACCTTGCCGCTCGTGGGGGCCTGCAGGCCGCACATGACGTTAGCGGTGGTGGACTTACCGCAACCGGACTCGCCGACGATGCCGATCGTCTGACCGGGCATGAGCTTAATCGTTACACCCTGGACGGCGTGAACCAGGTTGGGGTGCAGAATCGAGCCGGTACGGGTCCTAAAGGTGACGTGGACGTCATCAAGGAAGATGATCGGCTCGACGCCGTTTACTGCGGTCTCGCTCATCTACATCACCTCCGCGTGAGGGGTCAAACCATTTGCCTTGAGCACCTCGTCGGGGAGCTCGGAATAGAAGTGCTCGGTGCCGGGCACGCGCTTGAAGACCGGACGGGTGTCCAGGCCAATACGCGGGTGGCTCGAGCGGGGCGCGAAGCGATCGCCCTTGGGGAAATCGCGCGGGCTCGGAACGGCGCCGGGCACCTGGTGCAGGCGGCCCGAACCGCTCTCGATGGACAGAACGGAACCCAGAAGACCGCGGGTGTACTCGTGGATCGGGTTAGTGAGCAGCTCCTTGGTGGGCGCCTGCTCGATAACCTGGCCAGCGTACATAACCGTGATGTTATGGGCGACCTCGGCGACCAGAGCCAGGTCATGCGAAACGAAGATCATGGCAAAGCCGAGCTTGGCCTGAAGATCGTTGAGCAGCTTGATGACCTGCTTCTGGACGGTAACGTCCAGAGCGGTCGTGGGCTCGTCGCAGATGACCAGCTTGGGGTCGCGGGTAAGGGCCATAGCGATCAGAACGCGCTGACGCTGACCACCGGAAAGCTCGTGCGGATAGCTCTCGAGCGTACGCTTGGGGTCGAGGCCCACGAGCTCCAGGAGTTCCTCGGCGCTACGGGTGCCGCCGCGCTTGGTGAGCTGCTTCATCTGGGCAGAGATGAGCATGGAGGGGTTGAGCGAGGACAGGGCGTCCTGATAGACCATAGCGATATCGGTACCACGCAGGCCGAACCACTCCTTCTTGCTCATCTTGAGCAGGTCACGGCCCTCCCAGAGGACCTCGCCGGAAAGGTGCTCGTCCTCATCGGTCAGGCCCATGATGGCCAGCGTGGTGATGGACTTACCGCAACCGGACTCGCCCACCAGGCCCATGGTCTGACCAGGACGGACGTCAAAGTTGACATGGTCGACGACGTTGATATCACCGTGATGCTCAAACTGAATGCAGAAGTCACGGACCGAGAGAATCGGTTCGACAGACTCGTCGGGCACATGGCGATCGTCACGCTTGAGCTCGACATCGCGCAGGGCGCCAAGGCGAGCGGAGAGGGACTGGGCCTGCTCCTTGTAGGCGCGAACGGGGTCGGAGACCAGCAGGTCGGCCTCGCGACGCTTGGAGGAATCGGTCGGATCCAGGGCGGCGGAGGGAGCAGCGGCCATGGCGTCGGTAATGCCCTCGGAGAGGATGTTGAGCGCCAGGCAGGTGATCATGATGGCCAGGCCCGGGAACAGCGCCTGCCACCAACGGCCGGCGAGCACGCCGCCGCGGGCGTCGGCGAGGATGTTGCCCCAGGTAGCGGTGGGCTCCTGAATACCAGCGCCGATGAAGGTCAGCGAGGCCTCGAAGATGATGGCGTCGGCGACCAGGGTAACGGTGAAAACCATGATCGGGGCGATGCAGTTACGCAGAACATGCTTGATCAAAATCCACGGAGCCTTGGCGCCGGAAACGATGACCGCGCGGACATAGTCCTCGCCGTACTCGGACACGATGTTGGCGCGCACGATACGGGCAATCTGCGGAGTGTACATAAAGCCAATGGCGAAGATGATCGACGGCACGGAGTTGCCCAGGATGGAGACGAAGACGGCCGCGAGGGCGATGCCCGGGATGGACATGATGATGTCCAAGATACGCATGATCGTCTCGGAGACGGCCTTGCGCGAAACCGCTGCAAGGGCGCCTACGACCGAGCCGCAGACCAGAGCCATGGCAGTGGCGCCAAAGCCGATAATCAGCGAGTAACGACCACCGTAGAGCATACGCGACAGAATGTCGCGACCCTTATCGTCGGTACCGAAGATAAATCCGTTGCCGGGAGCCTGGCGAGCCGTAAAGATCTCGACCGGGCTATAGGGGGCAAGAAGGGGCGCCAGAATCGCAGTCAGGGCGACCAGCACCAGCACGACGGCTGCAATCTTAGAAGACAGCGTCATCTTCTTCCAGCCACCGAGCTTGAGCCCCTTGGAGGCAGCCTTCTCGAGCTGCTCGGTTTGCTTCTCTCGAATCTTTACCATAATCTACACCGTCCTGATGCGCGGGTTGATGAGCAGGTAGAGCATGTCAACCACGATGTTGATGATGATGAAGGCAAGAGCAACGACGATAACGACGCCCTGAACCAGGTTCGCCTCGTTGCCCTGAACGCCCTGCAGAATCGCGGTGCCCATGCCGGGGAGGTTGAAGATAACCTCGATGACGACAGCGCCGCCCATGAGGTAACCGATCTTAAGACCGAGGGTGGTGACCGGGGTGATCAGCGCATTGCGAAGAACGTTGATGCCGACGACGACCTTCTCGGGAACGCCGGCGCCGCGAGCCATACGGACATAATCCTTGTCGAGCTCCTCGACCATGGCGGTACGCACGATACGAGTCATCTGGCCCGTCAGCGGAAATGCCAAGGCGATGGCGGGCATGATCATGCGTCCCAGATAGCCAACCGGATTCGTGGTGAAGTGAG
Organism: uncultured Collinsella sp.; assembly: GCA_902496375.1. Taxonomy (GTDB): domain Bacteria; phylum Actinomycetota; class Coriobacteriia; order Coriobacteriales; family Coriobacteriaceae; genus Collinsella. The sequence goes on along the minus strand of CABVAS010000005.1, from coordinate 19,912 downwards.
GCAGAGCACCCGATGCCGGGAGCACCTTAAGGTAGGAAGAGAACAGCAGGATCAACAGAACGGCAAGCCAGAACGACGGGGTTGCCAAGCCGGCGATGGAAAAGACGCGGATCACTTGGTCCGGCCATTTGTCGCGATACAGTGCCGCGATGACGCCGAGCAAAAACGAAACGACCGCGCCGATGGCAAGACCGATGAAGGTCAGCTGCATCGTGACGGGCAGGGCCGTGGAGATGCGCTTGGCAACGGAGTTGCGAGCAGCACCATAGGTGCCCATGTCGCCATGGATCAAATCGCCCATATAGCGCACGTAGCGCACGGGCCAGGGGTCGTCCAGACCATACTTCTCATGGTACTCGGCAACCGCCTCGGGCGAGGCACCGTCACCCAACGCCGTGTAGGCGGGGTCGGTCTTGGAGAACGACATAAGGAAGAACACCAGGACGGTGACGCCCAATGCCATGATCGGCAGCGCCACAAGACGCCTTCCAATCAAACGTAGCAAGTTGTTCACGTTCTCTCCCCTTTCTTTTGTCGGTAGGACCAACTGGTATATGAGTATGGATACTCATTACAAGACCCGAGCGACATCGTTGCCGCCCGGGTCTTTGTTTCAACTATGAGGATACGGTCCCAACGACCGACATCCTGCATACAGACTCAAGCGAGTCTTACGCCTTGACGGTCGCAACGCCCCTGAAGGACATGCTCGTCGTGCCGATGCCCTTGAAGCCATCGAGGGCCTCGCCGTTGGGCGCAGTGGACGGATCGTCCCAGGAAGCGGAGACGGTCTTGACGTGGACAACGGGGTACAGAACGGCGTTGTCGGCAATGATGTCGAAGCACTCGTTCCACTTCTTCTGCTGCTCGTCGCCCTCGGCGGCAAGAGCCTCGTCCATGAGACCGTGGAGCTTCTGCCACTCAGCGGACTCCTTCCACGGGCAACGGGTCTGCATCCAGACGTTGTCGCCGTACCACCAGTTGAGCAGCAGATCGGGGTCGGCGCCGAAGCAGGAAGGATCGCCAGGGGCAAGGAGGATATCGTAGGCCTCGCCGCCGTCGATGGCAGCGTAAGTGGCCGGCGAGGTATCGGTCTGGATGGTCACATCGAAGCCGAGAGCGTCGAGGTCGTTCTTGACCTGGGCGGCCATGCCCTTAATCTGCTCGTTGTCGGTGGTGCGCAGGGTGATGGCACCCGGGGTGATGCCAGATTCCTCGATGAGCTTCTTAGCCTTCTTGGCGTCGGTCTTGTACACCGTGGAAGCCTCATGATAGTTGGTGAAGCTCTTGGGCAGGTAGCAGCTGGCAGCGGTGGCAAGGCCGGCGAAGGTGTTGCTGACCATCTTCTCGGTGTCGAGCGCATACATGACAGCCTGACGGACCTTGACGTTGTTCCAAGGCTCCTTGGCGACGTTGAACATGATGAAGCGGGTGCCGAAACCCTGAACGTTATCGATCTTGCAGCCGGCGTTCTCGAGCTGGTCGACGGCGTCAGCGGTAACGAGCTCCATAACGAGCGTGGAGCCCTCCTGCTGAGCGGTAACGCGAGCGGTGGGGTCGGTCAGGATGCTGTACTGGATCTTCTTATCCTCGGCAGCATACTCACCGTTGTACTCGGGGTTGGGAACCAGGGTGATTTCGGTATCGGAGATAGAGTCGTACATCCAGGGGCCGGAGCCGATCGGCTGCTTGGCGCGATCCTCCTCGGCCTGCGTGGCCGGGGTAACACGGACGATGGCCAGACGATCCTTGAGCAGGGAGAAGTTGGGGACCTTGGTCTTGACCGTCACGGTGCTGGCGTCCTTGGCCTCGATGGACTCGAAGGGCTGGAAGAACGGAGCATAGGTAGCGGAAGCGGCGCAAGCGGTGTAGGAGGCGACGACATCGTCAGCGGTGACCTCGGTGCCATCGGAGAACTTCGCGCCCTTGCGGATGGTGACCTCGAACGTGGTGTCGTCCACGGACTTGGGATCGTCGGTGGCGAGCTCGTTGAAGGTGCTGTAGTCGTGGTAATCGATACCGTAGAGGCCCTCGACGACGTGCCAGTTAGCACCCAGGCCCACAGCGGAGCCGGTGCTGGCGGGATCGAAGCTGGACGGAGCGTAAGCGGAACCAGCGGTGATCACGCCGCCGCCACGGTTGGCGGAATCGGTGGAACCGGAAGCGGAACCCTCGTCGCTAGAGCTGCCACCGCAGCCGGTGAGACCAAGCCCTGCGACAGCAGCGACGCTGCCGGTGAGGCCGAGGAACGAACGCCTGGACATACCCTTGTTGATGATGGCCATGTCTTCTCCTATCAATAGAGAATCTTACTCGGGAGCACCTAGACTTGCCCCCGCGCAACTTGCGGACGATATATACCTTACCTACCGACGAACCCAACTGAGGTGCCGCGCTCGGCGACCGATACATACATACGCTTGAACGGTATTTACTACCGTTCACCGAATTCGTTGACAAACGATTCGCCAGACAGTATGTATCGGCGAGGTGAGATATCAGTCTTCGTCAACCCGCAGGATAGCAGGGTTTTCGCTTGGGTTAGTCAAACGTTTTAGCGTTAATAAAACCCGAAACCAGCAGGCAATCATGGCGAAATAAATGGTTGGAAATCGCGCAATCATGTATATCAGTTGTTTGGCTCGTGTTTAGCTATCGGAATGGCCAGCCGCCGCCTCGGCGCGCTCGGCATTCCATGCAACGAGCGCCTCGTGGACCGCCTTGGCAACATCGGCAGGTATGCCGCGAACTTCCGCGATCTCTTGCTCGCTCGCCGCGCGCAAACGCTTCATCGAGCCAAAATGGCGCATAAGGGCACGTTTTCTGGTGGGTCCCACGCCTGGAACGTCATCGAGTACCGAAACCGTCATGGCTTTATCGCGCAACTCGCGATGGAACGTGATGGCAAAACGGTGCGATTCATCGCGAACCTGTTTAATTAGATAGAGCGAAGCAGACCCGGTCGGCAGCACGACGGGAGTCTCGTCCCAAGGCACGAAAACTTCCTCGTCGGCCTTCGCCAAGCCACAAACTGGTATATCGAGCCCAAGAGCCTCAAGTTGCTTGATCGCAGCGGTCAATTGCGGCTTACCGCCATCGACAACGAGCAAATCGGGGCGCGAGCCAAAGCGCTCGTCGGCCATGCGCTCGGGAGCATAGCGTCGTCCCAAAACCTCGGACATCGACACGAAGTCGTTTGCCTCGTCCAATTCGGCCTGAATTTTAAAACGACGGTACTGGCTCTTGTCGGCGCGCCCGTTGGTAAACACCACCATCGAGGCGACCGTAAAGGTGCCATGCAGTGTAGAGATATCGAAGCACTCGATACGCAACGGCGGCGATGGCAGCGCCAACGCACTTTCGAGCTCCAGGAGCGCTTGATTGGTGCGGTCGTCAGCGTACCCCGTTCGCATCATGTAGCGCATGAGGGCATGGCGCGCATTTTTGGATGCCATATCGAGCAGACGGTGCTTTTCGCCACGCTGCGGCCTATGGAGATGGCAGGAACGCTCACGCTTGCCCGCAAGCCACTCCCCCAGCGCCTCCGCATCCTCAAGCTCGACGGAAAGGTTGACCTCAGCTGGAATATCAGCCGTCTCGTCGTAATAGCGCTTAAGAAAGCCCGATTGAAGCTCCTCTTCGTCGACATCCAAACCCTTATCGAGAATAAACTCGCAGGTTCGAACCGTTCGACCCTCACGCACGACAAAGACGCAAGCGGCGGAGATGGTCTCCTCGCGATAGAAACCGATGACATCGATATCGACACTGGAGGGAAAAACGACTTGCTGACGGTCGTCCAGACCCCTGATGACCTCCAAACGACGTTTGACGCGTGCCGCGCGCTCAAAGTCGAGCGCCTCGGCGGCATCCGTCATCTCGGAGGTCAGCTCATCGACGACATCCTTGCGATGGCCCGACAAAAAACGTTCGACACGTTTGACGTTCTTGGCATAGTCCGTAGGAGAAATCGCGCCGACACACGCACCCGGGCCGCGCCCGACATGGTAGTCAAAGCAGGGACGCCCGTTTTGCGCGCAAATCATATTGACGATGTCTTCCTCGCCCCTGTGGGACTCGACGATACGACGACAACGACGCCACTCCGCACAGGATGCGGAGCAGATGGGGATAACCTTGCGCAGCGTATCTATCGTCTCACGTGCCGCACGGCTATCGGTATAGGGACCAAAATAACGCGTTCCCGGCTTATGACGCTCGCGCGTATATTTGATAGCGGGATACAGGTCGCCCTTTGTAATGGCGATAAAGGGGTAGCTCTTGTCATCCTTGAGGTCGACGTTAAAGTACGGATGGTACTGACCAATCAAATTGCGCTCGAGCACCAACGCCTCGTGCTCGGTCTCCACCACGATATAGTCAAAGCTCGCCACCAGCTGCATCATCAGCGGGATCTTTTGACGCTCATCCTGCAGTGTCACGTACTGGCGCATACGGGAACGCAAGTTTTTTGCCTTGCCCACGTAGATGACATCGCCCTTGGCATCCTTCCAAAGGTAGCATCCGGGCTGTGTGGGAACGCGCGAAACCTGCTCGGCAAGCGTTGGTATGTTGTCGTGACCGGCCACGCGCACCTACTTGCGACGAAGCAGCGCCGAGACCTCAGGCATCTTAAGGACGACGGCAAGGCCAAAGGTAACAGCAAGCGAGACGACACCCGCAACGCAAACGTAGCCAAGAGTAATCAGAATCGAGCCGCCAAGTGCCCCGACAAAGTGTTCAAGCGCCCACATGACGCCGGCGCCTGCGGCAGCACCTAGGCCACCGAGCAAAAGGCCAAAGAAACCGCCATGCAGGATAGATTTGACCTGAAGGCCACGCAGGCGACGACGCAGCCACCACAGCGAACAGCCGACCAAGATCACGTAGTCGACAACATACGAAAGCGCGATTGCCGGCATACCGAAGCCCAGCACAACGCCAAACAGCAGAACCGAGCCGGCCTGGCCGATGGCGGAATACAGGCAATAGCGGCTATAGGGCTTCATGTCGAGCAAGGCAGAGAAGCTCTTCTGCATCAACACGACCACGCCGTAGAGCGGCAGCGAGAGCGCCAGGTAGACAAGGTACTCGGACACCAGCGCCACTCCGGATTCATCGAACTTGCCAGCACAGTAGATCATGTTGAGCGGACGTGCGAAGACAATCAGGTACAGTGCGAACGGAATCAGGAAGAACAGCATCTGGGCGACGCCACGCGAAATGCCCGTGCGTACGCTGTCGTAATCCTTCTCCTGTGCGTCGTGAGAGAGCTCGGTATAGAGCGCCGTCGAAAGCGAGGCGGCAATCAGCGCGTAGGGCAGCGTGTACCACAGGCGCGCATAGGCGATGACGGAAGGACCAGTCTCGGGCTGGACCACCAGCGCGGCAGCGTTGGTGATAGAAGTCGAGACAAACATGCACACCGTGGCGAGCAGCGTCGGGATACCGAGCGCAATCGTCTGGCGCAGCGCGGGGTCCTTAAAGTCGATATGGATATGGGGATGCACGCCGTGCTTGCTAAGCGCGGGAATCTGACATGCCATCTGAACAAAGACACCGAGGGTCGTACCGGCCGCAATCAAGATGATGCCGGCACGTTCGCCAAACTGTGCGGACACGGGCGCAAAACCCATAAAGCTCGCAATGACGATCACATTGTTGAGGACCGGGGCAAACGTCGACCAGAAGTAGTCGCGGTGTGCGTTGAGAACGCCCGAGAACACCGAGCCCAAACCATAAAACAGAATCTGGATGGCAAAGAAACGGAACATGAACGCAGCGGTATCCATGCTGCCGCCGTCACCCGAAAGGAACGATTGCGTCCAGATAAAGCCCGGGGCGAACACGGTCCCCAGCAACGAAATGCCACCCAGCACCAAAAGCAGAATGCCGAGCAGGTTGCCCACGTACTCGTTCGAGGCCTCGCGACCCTGCTCACGCCTCACGCCCATGTACACGGGCAAAAACGCCGTCACGAGCATGCCGCCCATCACGAGTTCGTAGAGCATATTGGGCAGGTTGTTGGCGACCTGATAGGAGGACGAAAGTAGCGACATGCCGATAGCGGCCGCCATTGCCCACGTGCGGATAAAACCGGTGACGCGAGACACAATGGTCAGGATGGTCATAAGCCCGGCGGAACGACCAACCGTGGAGTAGTCCGACGAGCCCATGTCGTCAGTGTCATCTCGCGACGAAGAAGCTTCGGATGAGGGTGTCTGAGGCGCAGATTCTTTTGCAAAATGAGCTCCGCGCTTCAATTCTTCCTGCGGCATCGCTCAGTCCTCTCTCGTAATCGCGGCAACCGTCGCCCCGCAAAATGCAATTAAATCATCGGGTGCAAGCTCGAGCTGATAACCACGCTTGCCTCCCGAAATAAAAATGGTATCCCAAAGGACACATGTCTCATCAATGAGCGTCCGGTAGCGTTTTTTCATACCGACCGGGCTGCAGCCGCCGCGAACGTAGCCAGTCGCCGCAAGCAAATCCTTCACATGCATCATGGCCAAGGACTTCTCCCCCGCGGCACGCGCGGCGGACTTTAGATCGAGCTCGTCGGCAACAGGGATACAGCACACGACATAGTCGTTGGACGGTGTCACGCAGACCAAAGTCTTAAATCCTTGACCGGGCTCCTCGCCAAGCTGCTCCGAAATCGCGACCCCCAGGCCCACCGACTCATCACCATCGTCTTCGTACGTATGTAGAACATAGGAAATGCCGGCGCTTTCCAGCTCGCGCATCGCATTGGTTTTTGGCGTCTTTACAGCCTTTGCCATGACATATCCTTTCCCTCGCATTCGGACGCAAGGATTAAGTATATGTCCAATTCGGCTGCATACGTCACTTCGGCACAGCAAGCGCCATCGAATCACAAGGAGTCGATGGCGCCCATAAACTGAATCGCCTATTTATTGAGCATCAAGTTGAGCCTGACGCTCCCGGTCACGCCTGAGCAACGGCGCCAAAAACTTGCCCGTATAACTCTGCGGACAGTCCGCAACCTGCTCCGGTGTGCCCGAAACCACAACGGTTCCGCCGCCGTTACCGCCCTCGGGACCCATATCGATCAGACGATCGGCAACCTTGATGACATCAAGGTTGTGCTCAATCACCAGCACCGTGTTGCCCGCATCGACCAAGCGCTGCAGCACATCGAGCAGCTGGCGGACGTCCTCAAAATGAAGGCCGGTCGTCGGCTCGTCCAAAATATAGAACGTCTTGCCCGTCTGGCGTCGATGAAGCTCCTTGGCGAGCTTCACACGCTGCGCCTCGCCGCCCGAGAGCGTCGTGGCGGGCTGGCCCAGGCTCACGTAGCCCAAGCCTACATCGTACAGCGTTTGGAGCTTGCGCTTAATCTGCGGGATATTCCCAAAGAAGGCCAGCGCCTCGGTGACACTCATTTCGAGCACGTCCGAGATGGTCTTGCCACGGTAGGTGACCTCGAGTGTCTCGCGGTTGTAGCGTTTACCGCCGCAAACTTCGCAGGGAACGTAGATATCGGGAAGGAAGTGCATCTCGATCTTGATCTGCCCGTCGCCCTTGCACGCCTCACAGCGCCCGCCACTCACATTAAAGGAGAAACGACCCGGCGAGTAGCCGCGCGCCTTCGACTCCGGCGTACTCGCAAACAGCGCGCGAAGATCATCCCACAGGCCGATATAGGTAGCAGGGTTGGAACGCGGCGTGCGGCCAATCGGCGACTGGTCGATATCGATAACCTTATCGATACACTCGATGCCCTCGATTTTCTTATATGGACCCACAGGGCGCGTCGAACGGTGAATGGCATTCGTAAGGGCAGGCGCAATGGTATCGGTAACCAGGGAGCTCTTGCCCGATCCCGACACGCCGGTAACAACCGTAAGCGTACCAAACTCGATTTTGGCAGTAACGTTTTTGAGGTTGTTGGCTCGAGCGCCCGTAATTTTAAGGCAGCCGCGACCGGGCTTGCGCCGTTCATCAGGCACCCGGATCATTCGTTTGCCGGTCAGATAAGCGCCCGTCATCGACTCAGGACACGCCATGATATCGGCAGGCGTTCCCGCCGCGACTACGTGTCCGCCGTTGACGCCGGCGCCGGGCCCCATGTCGATCACGTAATCGGCGGCACGAATTGTATCCTCGTCGTGTTCGACGACGATAACGGTATTGCCGATATCGCGCAGGCGCTCGAGCGTCTTGATCAAGCGCTCGTTGTCACGCTGATGAAGACCGATCGAGGGCTCGTCCAGAATATAGAGCACGCCCATGAGACCCGCGCCGATCTGCGTTGCCAGACGAATACGCTGCGCCTCGCCACCGGAAAGCGTCGCCGAGGCACGATCGAGCGTCAGATAGTCGAGTCCAACATCGACCAGAAAACGCAAGCGCTCCAGGATTTCCTTGACGATACGGCCGCCGATAAACTGTTGGCGCTCGGTGAGCTCCAGGCCCTCAAAAAACTCGAGCGATTCACGGCACGACAGGCAACAAACCTCGTAAATGGACTTGCCGCCCACGGTGACGGCGAGCATCTCGGAGCGCAAACGAGCGCCGTGGCAGCTCGAGCACGGCTCCTCGCGAATGTACTTCTCCAGGCGCGCCTTGGTGTTCTCGTTCGTCGTCTCGGTATAGCGTTCGTACAGGATGTTGCGAACGCCCGAAAACTTGGTATCCCACTGGCTGCGACGTCCGTCGAGCTTTTGGTAGTCGACCGAGATCTTCGTATCGCCCAGGCCATCCAAAAATGCACGACGCACGCGAGGGGGCAAGTCCTCCCACGGCGTATCGGCGCTCACCTTAAAGTGTTTGCAGACCGCAGCAAAAATCTGCGGATAGTAGTTCGAATTGCCAAACAGGCTACCAAAGACTCCGTCGGCAATGGACTTCGAGGGATCCTCAATCAGCGCCTCGGCATCAACGGTTTTCTTAAAGCCCAGGCCGTCGCACTCAGGACATGCGCCATAGGGAGCGTTGAACGAAAAATCACGCGGCTGAAGATCGTCAATGGAGTGACCATGCTCCGGGCACGCCAAGGCCAACGAATACTCCAGCAGCTCGCCCTCGGTCCCCTCGGGAGCATCACGATCGGGCAGCATGTACACGTTTACATTGCCGTGAGCCAGCGCGGTCGCTTGCTCAACAGACTCGGCGATACGGCCCAGAGAGTTCTCACGGATCACGATGCGATCGACTACGACCTCGATATCGTGCTTGAACTTCTTGTCCAGATCGATCGGATCGTCGAGCGAGCGCACTTCACCGTCGACACGCACGCGGCTAAAGCCCTCGGCGCGAAGGTCCTCAAACAGTTTGGTGTACTCGCCTTTTCGCCCGCGCACCACCGGTGCCAGCACAAACGCGCGGCGGCCCTCCCCCGCCGCCAAGACCTTGTCGGCAACCTGGTCGGTCGTCTGACGCTCAATGACGCGGCCGCATTCGGGACAGTGCGGGGTGCCCACACGGGCGAACAGCAGGCGCAGATAGTCATAAATCTCGGTTACGGTGCCAACCGTCGAGCGAGGGTTTTTAGACGTCGTCTTTTGGTCGATCGACACCGCCGGCGAAAGGCCGTCGATTGAATCCAAGTCGGGTTTGTCCATCTGGCCCAAGAACTGGCGCGCATAGCTCGAAAGGCTCTCGACGTATCGACGCTGGCCCTCGGCATAGATAGTGTCAAATGCCAGCGAACTCTTGCCCGAGCCAGAAAGACCGGTAATGACCACGAGTTGGTCACGCGGAATGGAAACATCGATATCACGGAGGTTGTGCTCACGAGCGCCGCGAATAACGATAGAAGAATCAGACATGGAAGCTCCTTGCCTCCTATTGCATCGAATCATACTGTCGATGAGTTTAGCGCACTCGACGCGCACAGATGTTCGTAATACAAGATTCGCAGACCTTTAGCTTTGCGTATCGGGTGCTTTGTTTCTCGAAATGCCGTGGAAAGGTTACAGTAATCTACTACTGAACTTAATTTGCTGTAACAGAGGAACGTCCATGACCGAAGATATCCCCCTTGAAATCACTTCGAGCGACATGGCCAATCTGCCCATATTCATCGCCGTCCTTATCGTGGCCACCGTCGTCGTGCGCGTGTATTTTTCAATCAAACACAATGAAAAGCCGCCCATTGCCCGCGTCTTTTGGTGCGCGACGCTCCTCATCCCGCTCGGCATGGTAGCTGCATGGATTACGAATCAATTGCTCGTAAATGAGGACAATTCCCTATGGGTCCTTTCTTATTCGGCGCTCGGTGCTACCGCCGTCATACTTCTTGTCGAGCCCTTGGTTTCGGGACTTATCGACCAAACCGATCTTGCGACGGGAACGGTTGCCTGTATTTGCCGTGACATCCTTGTCATCGCCGCTGTTTCAGCGCTCTCGTTCGTTTCGCTCGAAATTGCCTGTAACGAAACGTTCTATCGCATTCCCGCCAACTCATTCGGGTTTTCCGTCGGGCTGCTCGCGACGGTTCTACTCTCCCTTTATTTGCTGGGACAGCGTCATGGAGGCGTCATGGCCCTCGTGCCCGTCGCCTGTTGCATCCTTGGCATTGCCGAGCACTTCGTCATAACGTTTAAAGGCGAAGCCATCCTGCCAAGCGATATCTTGGCCCTTGGCACCGCAATGGAAGTGAGCGAGGGATACGAGTTTACCTTTACCGCCGGAATCGTAACCTCTCTCGCCCTGCTGGAGATTTCCCTGGGGCTTCTTTCGCTTATCCGACCGCGAAAGCTCCGTACGCCCACCCATGTCTTCCCCGCAATCGCCGCTAACCTCTGCGCTTTTCTGCTAGTGACCGTTGTGGGGCTCTCAGGCTTTTCCAGCATCGACTTGGAGCAGGCGCTGGATTTTGGATTTGACCGTTGGCAGCCCATCACCACATATACGTCTCAGGGTTTTATCACTTCGTTCACCGAAATGGTCAACGAGTTGCCCATTGAGAAGCCCGAAGGCTATACGCCCGATGAGGCGCAGAGCATCGAGCAGGAGCTCGCCGCCGCCTACGACAGCACGTATGGCTCGAGCGAGCAGCGCGCGGCTGCCGTTGCCCAGTTCAATGAAATCAAGCCGACGATTGTTGCCGTCATGAACGAGAGTTTTAGCGACCTTTCGTGCTTTGAGCAGCTCCAGGCGGCCGGGTACACCGGCCCCGCATTCTACAACTCGCTTCCCGACACACTTGTTCGCGGCACCATGCTCGCTTCGGTCACCGGTGGCGGAACGGCAAACTCCGAATTCGAATTTTTGACCGGAGCGACAACGGCCTTTGTCGGATTAGGCAAGATCCCCTATCAGCTGTATCAGATGAATGGCGTCAACAGCCTGGCAAAGGACCTTAAAGAGCTTGGGTATACCGCTACCGCTATGCACCCGCAAAACCCCGTCAACTACCATCGAGATAAGATCTATCAGCAGCTGGGCTTTGGAGACTTTCTTTCAATCGGCGATTTCGAAGGTGCGCCCTGTTACCATGCCGGCGTATGCGACTACGCCACCTACGACAAGATACTCGACCTGCTTAGAACCGACGAAGCGCCGCAGTTCATCTTTGACGTCACGATGCAAAATCACGGCGGCTACGACTATGGCACCGTTCCCGTCGAAGAGCTGACAAACTATTGGGTCGAGGGAGCCAGCGAGGGCGCCAATAGCGCGCTCAACACCTATCTCACCTGCATCAACGCATCCGACCGGGACCTCGAGTACTTTATCAACGAGCTCCGCAATATCGGCAGACCGGTTGTTCTTGTCTTTTTTGGCGACCATCAGCCGAGCGCCGCAACGACTCTCAACGACGAGCTGTACCCTCAGGAAGATACGGCAAGCCACGCTTTCCGTATCTATCAGTCGACATATCTCGTCTGGGCTAACTATGAGATCGCCGGCAATACCGAGCTCAACGTCTACGACACCGTCGGGGCAAACGAGATTGCAGCCATTACCCTTAATAAGATCGGCGCCCCGCTCACCGACTATCAAAAGGCCCTGCTTGCAACAAGGTCAGATGTGCCCACCATCAATGTCGCCGGCTATCTCGGTGCCGACGGGCTGCGCTACAACTTGGAATCTGAAGACAGCCCATACACCTCGACGATCGACAAGCTGCAGCGCATGCAATACCTCGAGTTCGCCAGCAAAGTTCAGTAAGCCCGCCCATTCGCTTGGGCCCATCGTATTGCAAGCACGCTCGGCCCAAATGCATCGCAAATGACTCCCGCTCGCAAACGAGGGTACAATGACGCTCGTGTCACATCACGGGGCTCCGGCCCCAACATATACAAAGGAGTCATACATGGGTTGCGAGCACGCACAGGCCGCCGGCGGACAAACGTCGCCGTCGCAATTTGAGGAGAACACGCTGTCCGAGGTCAAACGCGTCATCGCCGTGCTTTCCGGCAAGGGCGGTGTCGGCAAGTCGTTTGTCACCGGTGCCATCGCCACCGAGCTTGCCCGTCACGGCCACAAGGTCGGCGTCCTCGATGCCGACATCACCGGTCCCTCTATCCCCAAGATGTTCGGCATGAGCGGACGCCACGTCCATGCCCTTGGCAACCTCATGCTGCCCGAAATCTCCGAGCACGGCGTCAAGGTCATGAGCTCCAACCTGCTGCTTCAAAACGAGACCGACCCCGTCCTTTGGCGCGGTCCGGTCATCGCAGGCGCCATTAGGCAGTTCTGGAGCGAGACCTCGTGGGGCCCCATCGACTACCTGCTGGTCGACATGCCTCCGGGAACAGGCGACGTCGCGCTCACCGTCTTCCAGTCGCTGCCCGTCGACGGCATCGTCATCGTCACGAGCCCGCAGGACCTGGTCTCGATGATCGTCGCCAAGGCGGTCAACATGGCCGAGAAGATGAACGTCCCCATTCTGGGCATCGTCGAGAACATGAGCTATATCGAGTGCCCCGACTGCGGCAAGAAGATCGAGGTCTTTGGCAAAAGCAAGCTCCCCGAGGTCGCAGAGCGCTATAACCTCGACATCTTGGGCACGCTTCCCATTAATCCGGCACTCGCCGAGGCCTGCGATAAGGGCGAGGTTGAGACCGCGCTGCCCGATGGCATGTTGCCCAAGGCAGTCTCTGCCGTCGAGGCTATTACCCCGCACGAGACCGACGAGGCCTAAGTGAACACGAGCGCCTTCTATGACGTCCTGCTAATCGGCGGCGGGGCTTCAGGCCTCGCCGCCGCCATTACGGCCGCACGTGCTGGCAAAAGCGTCTGCATCGTTGAGCGCGATGTCGCCTGCGGCCTAAAGCTCCTTGCGACCGGTAACGGCCGCTGCAACCTCTCCAACGAATCGATTGATCCTCAGCGGTATAACCACCCCGCATTCGTCGAATCTGTCATGGGCCCCCAACCCGAACAAGAGCTTATGGGTTTCTTCTCCTCGCTGGGCATCATGACAACCTCCGAGGAAGGCCGGCTATACCCGCGCTCCCTTCGCGCAGAATCGGTGCGCGACGCGCTTCTCAACGTTTGCGACCGCCTAGGTATTACCTTAATCTGCGGAGCCAACGTTGCCTCGGCGCACAAAGCTTCCGAAGGCTGGACACTCCAAATAGACCGTCCAGCGCGGGCGCTCAAGGCAAAAAAGCACGACGACCGAAAATCGGAGCTCCGCTCGCTTCGGAAAGCGCTCGCCGATGTCCCTCGCAAGAACGAGGCCCTGGAGGCACATGCCGTAATTATCGCCACGGGTGGCAACCCCACCGGTATCGCCGATACGTTTAGCCTCCCCCTCACTTCGCTGCGCCCCATCCTCTGCCCCGTATCGGCAACGGTCGTCGGCGATCGGGCGGCACTCAAGACGTTGGACGGCCTGCGCGTCCGCGCCCGCTTGACGCTCGCCCGCAATCATAATGAGCTCTGGCACGAAGACGGTGAAGTCCTGTTTCGAACCTTCGGTATCTCGGGCGTCGCTGTCTTCAACCTCTCCCGTCGTATCCAGCGCGGCGATACGATCCTGCTCGACGTTTTCCCCGACCTCTCTAAAGACGAGTTGCTCGATATGCTTAACCGGCGCGTTAAGCTGCTCGGCGGCTTTTCGCCCCGCGATCCCCGTTGGCTCGACGGCATGCTCGCCCCGCAACTCTCCCGCGTCGTCTGCACAGCGTTCGAGCAGTGCCATCCAGGCTCCAACGATGTCATCCACCTGGTCTCGATCCTCAAGCATTTTAAGTTGCTCGTCGAAGGAACCGCCGAGGAGCGCTCGGCGCAGGTCACGCGTGGTGGCGTATCTGTCGAGAGCATCTCAACACCCAGTCTACGCGCGCGCAGCGTTGTCGACACCCCGCTTTACGTCTGCGGCGAAGCGCTCGACATCGACGCCGATTGCGGAGGCTTTAACCTTGCGTGGGCATGGCTCTCGGGCATTCGCGCTGCAAGCAGCCTGTAGCCGCGCAGTCTATAATCAAAAACGCATTCGGGCCGTCTGGGATACCGGACGGCCTCTTTCTTGCCTCTAAGGAGACCTCGATGATTGAAATCACCCAAGTCAACGCGTCGCTCGATGAAGCCGGCGATGAAAATGCCTGCCTCATTGTTGGCAAGCGAGTCGCCAAGCGCGTCCTACGTTGCAAAGACTCCGAGATCAAGTCCATCGAGCTCCACCGCAAGTCAATCGACGCTCGCAAAAAACGAGACGTCCATTTTATCCTGAGCTTTCGTGTTGAGCTGACCAGTCCCCACCTCGAGCGAGAAGCGGTCGACAGCGTTTCCGAGCGTGACCGCTCGCGCGTACGCGCGATAAAAGACGATGGGTCTTCATTCCCCACCCCCGTCTCCGACGCACCTCAAGAACGCCCTGTCGTTGTCGGCGCCGGATGCGCTGGCCTTTTCGCCGCGCTAACGCTCGCCAAAGCAGGTCTTAAGCCCTTGCTCATCGAGCGCGGCGACCCGGCATTTCGCCGCTCGCATGCGATCGACCTCTTTCTAAAGGAGCGCATCCTCGACCCCGAGAGTAATATCCAGTTTGGTCTGGGCGGCGCGGGGACCTTCTCGGACGGCAAGCTCAATACGGGAACAAAAAATCCCGCCCATCGCCTTATCCTCGAAACCTTCGTCGAGGCGGGTGCGCCCCGCGATATTCTGTGGGATGCCAAGCCGCACATTGGCTCCGACATCCTTCCCACGGTTGTCACCGCTATATCCCAGCGCATCGAGCAGCTCGGAGGTATCGTCCGTTATCGAACAAAGCTCGTCGACATTCACATCGACGCGTCTGGCGCCATCACCGGTATTGATGTCCAATCGTCCCAAGACGCCACTTACGAGCCAATCGAGACAAAGCACCTCATCCTCGCCTGCGGGCATTCTGCTCGCGATATTTTTGAGCTCCTTAAGGACCACAACGTGGCCCTCGCACAAAAGACCTTTGCCATGGGCGTTCGCATCGAGCATCCGCAGCGCGACATCGACCGAGCCCAATATGGAGCCTTGGCGGGACATCCTGCCCTCGGAGCAGCCCCCTACAAGCTCGTCGCCCATCTTCCCAACGGCCGCAGCGTGTTCTCGTTTTGCATGTGCCCCGGCGGGCAGGTTGTCGCCGCCTCTTCCGAGCAGGGCCACCTGTGCGTCAACGGCGCCAGCCTCAATGCCCGCGACGGACGCAACGCAAACGCCGCCCTGCTCGTTAACGTCACGCCTGAGGACCTTCCCAACGATGACCCGCTCGCCGGCATCGAGCTCCAACGTGCCTGCGAGGCGGCCGCCTATCGCCTGGGCGGTTCCAACTGGAACGCACCGGCACAACTCGTCGGAGATTTCCTCGCAGAACGCGCCAGCAAGGCGCCCGGAAAGGTAAAGCCCACCTATCCGCTCGGTGTGACCTGGACGGCAATTGACGAAGCCCTGCCGCAGCATATCGTCGAGTCGCTCCGCCTGGGACTTCCCCTACTCGGAAAAAAGCTACGAGGTTACGACCGTCCCGATGCCGTTCTTACCGGCGTGGAGACTCGTTCGAGCTCACCGGTCACTGTCACCCGAGACCGAACGTGCCATGCCGTGTCGACCCCGGGCCTCTACCCTTGTGGTGAGGGAGCTGGATATGCCGGCGGCATCATGAGCGCGGCCACCGACGGCATTCGTTGTGCCGAAGCCCTGATCGCGGACCTCTAACGCACGAATTCCAGCGCGCAAAAGACATAGGCCCCGAGCTCCACAGGGAACTCGGGGCCTGTTCGCTATTTCTTAAACCGTGCACCCTGGCGTTTTCTGCCCGATGCGAACGTGGAACCCTTGCGGGCCTGCAAACGCAAGCGCTCGATCGTCTCGTCCTCAGACGCACCCTCGAGCATCGCCCGAATCTGAACGACGGCATCGCGCAGGCGCGCCGCCTCCTCAAAGTCCATGGCGGCAGAAGCGTTACGCATATCCTCTTCCATGGTTTCGACGATCCGCACAAGCTCGTCATGCGGCAGTTCTTCCAACTGCTCCGCAAGTGTCTGCTCGGGCGCCACCGTTTCCGGCACATCGCCCTCGCCCGACTCATCGGGCGTATAGAATGCGCCATGGCCAAGAGAGTCGCCCTTCGAGCGCCCCTTGGAACCCACGGTTTTTTCGGCCTCGGCAATAAAACTTGAGATGTCGTTGATGGCCTTGCGCACTGTCTTGGGCACAATGCCATGCTCTTCGTTATATGCCATCTGAATCTCGCGACGGCGCTGCGTCTCCTCGATGGCCTCTTTCATCGAATCGGTCACAACGTCCGCATACATGATGACTTCGCCATCGGCGTTACGGGCCGCACGGCCAATCGTCTGAATCAGCGAACGGCGGTTGCGCAAGAAGCCTTCCTTATCGGCATCGAGAATTGCCACCAGTGAGACCTCGGGAAGATCCAAGCCCTCGCGAAGCAGGTTGATGCCAACGAGAACATCGATCTTGCCCTCGCGCAGCGTTCGCAAGATCTCGACACGGTCCATTGTCGCCGTATCAGAGTGCATGTAATTGACCTTAATGCCCGCATCAAGCAGATGGTCGGTCAGGTCCTCGGCCATGCGCTTGGTCAACGTGGTCACCAGCACGCGCTCCTTGCGGGCAACGCGCTCGCGAATCTCGTCCTCAAGATCGTCAATCTGCCCACGAACCGGACGCACATCGATCTTGGGATCGAGCAGACCGGTCGGACGAATAATCTGCTCAACGTCGTTCTGGCTAACCCGCAGCTCATAGTCACCCGGTGTTGCCGAAACGTAGATGAACTGGGGAATCCTCGCCTCAAACTCATCGAAACGAAGCGGGCGGTTATCGAGCGCCGAGGGCAGGCGAAAACCGTGTTCCACCAGCGTCACCTTACGCGAGCGGTCACCTTCGTGCATACCGCGAATCTGCGGCACCGTCACATGGCTCTCATCGATGATGCAGAGCATATCCTTAGGAAAGTAATCGATTAGGGTAAACGGCGGCTCACCCGGCTTGCGACCGTCCAGATGACGCGAGTAGTTCTCGATGCCGTTGCAAAAGCCCATCGTCTCGAGCATCTCAAGATCATAATCGGTGCGCTGCTGCAGACGTTGCGCCTCGAGCAACTTGTCGGTCGCCTTGAGCTCCGCAACGCGCTTCTCGCACTCTTCGCTGATCGATTTCAGAGCCGCCTTGACCTTCGGCTTCTCGGTCACGTAGTGCGATGCCGGCCATACGGGGATGGCCTCGTACTCACGAAGCATCTCACCGGTGACCTCATCGATCTCGGCAATCAGCTCGACCTCGTCGCCAAAGAACTCAAACCGCAACGGATGCTCGGCATAAGGCGGATACACGTCAACAACATCGCCGCGCACGCGGAACGTGCCACGTGCCAGGTCATAGTCATTGCGATCATATTGAATGTCGATAAGTGCATGGATAAAGTCATCGCGCTCGAGCGGCACCTTCTTGTCGACGTTTGGAGCCAGACCCGCATAGTCCTCAGGAGAGCCAATGCCATAGATACACGAGACCGATGCGACAACGATCACATCGCGTCGAGAGAGCAGTGACGCGGTCGCCTGATGGCGCAGCATCTCGACCTCTTCGTTAATCGAGGAGTCTTTCTCGATATATGTATCGCTTTGCGGCACATACGCCTCGGGCTGATAGTAGTCGTAGTACGAGACGAAGTAGACCACAGCGTTGTTGGGAAAGAACTCTTTGAGCTCGCTCGCAAGCTGAGCGGCGAGCGTTTTATTCGGAGCCATGACCAGCGTCGGCTTTCCCAGGGCCTCAATAGTCTTTGCCATCGTGAAGGTCTTGCCCGAACCAGTCACGCCCAGCAAAACCTGATAGCGGTCTCCGTCCCTCACGCCCTGCACAAGCGACTCAATGGCCTTAGGCTGGGAACCGGCAGGCTCATAGGGAGACACGACCTTAAACGGCACGTCAGAGCCTTCAACGCCAAAGCGCTTAAGTTCACCACCAACGCGTTCTACTTCAAATTCCGCCATGGATACTCCTAACTCATATATCTGCAGTATACGCAGGCGGCAGGCATAGTCCTATACGAACCGATCGGGATAGAGAGTCTTGTAGCGAACCCAGGCATTATTGACACGAATCAGATACGCCTGCGTCTCGGGAAAGGTGATTGCATTATGAAGCGACGTACTCTGCTGCGCCCATCCGTCGACATTGCCCATGCCGGCGTTATAGGCGGCAATGGCACTGTCAGTCGACCCGTTAAAATACGCTAGAAGATACGAAAGATACGCACAGCCAAACTCGATATTCGTAGCCGGATCGTTAAGGTTGTCGGCCGAATACTCGCCACCGTCGACAAGGCCCTTGGCGATCATATCCTGGGCAGTCTCGGGCATCAGCTGCATCAATCCCTGAGCACCCTGATTCGACTCGGCCTCGGGATCCCAATTCGATTCAGACTTAATGACAGCGCACACCAGATACGGATCCAGATTATGCGAAATACTGGATTGCTTTACATACGCCTCGTAGTCAATCGGATACAGCGGCTTAAAGAAAGCGGCAGGAGCATACGAGTAAACGAATGAGATAAGGCCGAAGGCAAAAACGGCAGCCAGCGGTATAAGGCGATACCACGTAAGGAAACGTGTCTTAGGCATCGGCCTCCTCCTTATCCACTACATCCCCGAACCCATGGCGCGAAAGCCATGCGTCCAGTTGTTCAAAGAGCGAGTTATCGTCTGCCGCATTGTCAATCACAGTTGTAGCGAGATTGCACAGCACAGACTCTTCGGGCTGGCAAGCAGAACGGGCATCGAAATCAGATGGCTCCATGCCACGTTGAATAGCGCGCTCGCGACGAACTGACAAAGGGGCGCTGATGACCAAAATTTCATCAGCCAAGCCAAATGCATCCTCAAAACCAGTCGGAGCAGAAACCTCGACCACCGCAAAAGGATAACGGGAAGATGAAACAGTACAACAAACCGGATCGAAAATCCTAAGCGAAAGCTGTTCAATCAGAATGGGATGCACGATGTCATTGAGCCGTGCGACCGAATCAGGAGAAGCGAAAGCTCGAGAAGCGAGGATGCCGCGGCGAATGCCGCCTTCCTCATCCAAAATGTCCCAACCGAATTCATCCGCGAGTGTATTGACGATATCAGAGCCCGGCACATACAGCGATTTTGCAAGCTCATCCAGATCGATAAGCATAGCGCCACGAGATTCGAAATAGCGGCAGGCAGTCGACTTACCCGAAGCAATATTGCCCAAGACAAATACGGTAAACATCAAGCCCTCCCTAACGCCAATGCGAGTAATTATCGCTCAAATACACTAGATGGACTCAAAATACAGCCAAACAGTAAGAGCACATACGGGGGAGCTAGGTCCCAAAGTACAACGTGTATACAACGCAAAAAGGGGGAGGCCGCGAGGCCTCCCCCTTCTCAGTTCAAGCGTACAGCTCGGTGCCGTCCACCGGTCAGCGGCGCCCTGGCCTCCCACGGGCTGACCCCGC